>CAZUDR010000596.1:0-1909 GCA_964618715.1 uncultured Undibacter sp.
ACGTCCTTCATGAAGCCGAAAGTGCGAGCGCGCGCGATTTCGCGGCGGAACGTATCTGGCTCGATGTCGACGGACAGCGCCTGGTGGCCGATCAGGGGATGATCGAAATCAATCTCGGCCTCGACGCGGAAACCATGGTCATACGGACGCAGTTCGCCATAGGCATTGCCCCTGGACACGCGCACCGGCTTGATCACTTCAATATAGCGGCGCGGCAGCGCCCGCGTGGTCAGGCCGGCCTGATCGAGCGCGTCGACGAAGGCGGCAGCGCTCCCGTCCATGATCGGAATTTCCGGCCCGTCGATTTCGACGACGACGTTGTCGACGTTGAGCCCGCGCAGGGCAGCGAGGAGATGCTCCGCGGTCGAGCAGAGCGGCCCGGCGGTATCGCCGAGGACTGTTGCAAATTCGGTGGCAGTAACCGCACGAACGTCTGCGCGGATTTCGCGCTCGATCGCGCCGTCGGCGGAGACGCGTTGGAAAATGATACCGGCATCGTCGTCGGCCGGGTGTAGCGTCATGGTTACCGGGCGACCGGAGTGGACACCGGCACCGGTAACGGCAACCTGTTCGCGCAGCGTCGTCTGTTTTGCGCCCTTCATCTGACCCTTTTACCGGCCCGGTCCATGCAGACCGGTCCCGTCCCTTACCCCCAGGGGTCACATTTTGGCCGTCAGTTCAGCGTGAGACCGAATGACCGGTAGCCAGCCCCCATGGACCCGAAAGTCCCTTTGGCGGCCTAAACTTAGGCCAAGGCACCCGGGTTCTCCAACTCACGCTTTCTTACCGAGTGTTACCTATTTCCGCCGCATTTGCCGAATGATCGCAGGAATTTGGCCGGGCGAAACTGGCGTCGCAGGCGTCGGCAGGTCACAAACCAAGCGGCATCGAACGCCAGGACGCAACGTCGTCGGCGGCCAAAGAAGCTATTAAATTCAATACGTTAACCTACTTCGCGCGAGCCCGGGCGCGAAACCGGACCGGCCCCGTCCGTCGACCGGGCGGGGCCGTCACCTCGATTTCAGTTCGCCTTCCGGCGGAGGAAAGCCGGAATGTCGAGCTGGTCCTCCTCCGGCGAATTATGCACAGGCGCCGTCCGGCCATGCGGATCGAGTCCCTGCGGGGCGGAGCGCCGCGCATATTCCGAGACCGGCTCGGCCCGGCCTTCCGGCTGGCGGGCACTGGGCCTGTGCGGCCGTTCCATCGGCATCGGCTGCTGCGCTGCGTGCGGCAGCCCCGGTGCTTCACTACTTTCCTCGCGGCGGCCGAGCCCGACCGAGGCCAGCCGCTGCATCAGCGACATGCGCTGCCTCTCGGGCTGGTTCTCGGCAACTTCGCCGCGACGGGCGCGCAGCTCGTTCTGCGCCGGCAGCGGCAGCTCGTCGATGCGCGGCATGCGGGGCGGCTGCGCGAAGCGTTCCGGCGCCGGCGGGATGAAGGCCTGGGGCGGCGGCGCCTCGGCCGGCGGGACAGGCTCGGCAGGCCCGGCATCGAACAGCGACGGCTTCACCGGCATCGGGCGGATGGAGACATCCTCGGTGCCGGACGGCGGAATATTGCCGTAGGCAGGCGGCGCGCTGCCGGACGCCGGCGGCAGGATGGCGGCGGCGACGGCGGCATGGGCGGCGTTGGCAACGTTGCCGCCACCTGCACCGAAACCGGCGGCCGCCGGCCTCGCGCCGGCAGCCGAATGAGGCGAAGCTGCCGCCGCGGACGCAGCAGCGGACACGGGCGGTGCTGCCGACATGGCGGACGCCGCCGCTTCGGCGGCGGGCCGGCGCTCGCGCTCGATGCGCTTGCGGTAGTTCGAGAACTCGGCACGCGTCCGCTGGAGCAGGTCGAGGAACTCGTCGCGGTCGCGCGCCAGTCCCGCGGCGCTCTCCACTTCGGACGGCTTGCCCCCGGCCTC
>CAZUDR010000596.1:1919-2142 GCA_964618715.1 uncultured Undibacter sp.
CGCACCTTGCCGGCCAGCTCCCTCCGCGCCGACTCCGCCGGCGCCGGCTTCTGCAGCGTGCCGGTGTTGTCGATGCCGGTCGCCACCACCGAGACGCGGATGATGCCTTCCAGGCTCTCGTCGAAGGTGGCGCCGACGATAATGTTGGCGTCGGGATCGACCTCCTCGCGGATGCGGGTGGCCGCCTCGTCGACCTCGTAGAGCGTGAGATCCTTGCCGCCGG
>CAZUDR010000597.1:0-2123 GCA_964618715.1 uncultured Undibacter sp.
GTCTGCAGCGCATCACTTCGTGCTGCGCTGCGCCGGGACACGCGCGCCTCAAGGCGCGCTAATTCCGCTCTTCCGGCAACACCGGCAGTGGATGGAATTCGACGCCTTCCTCCGCCAGCGACCTGGCGTCGTCGGTCGAGGCCACGCCGTAGATCGAACGGTGCTCGATCTCGCCGTAATGCATCTTGCGCGCTTCTTCGGGAAACCTGGCGCCGACGTCATCGGCGTTGCTGGTCAGGTGATCGCGCAGCTCCTTCAGCTTGGCGCGCAGTTCCTTCTCCCGCGGCGACATCATCGCTACCGGCTCCGGCGCGTCCGCGGCCGGCGCGTCCGCGGCCGGCGCGGGCGCCGACGACACTTCCATCGGGGCTGCACGCTTTTTGCCGGCGGCGAGCCGCGGCGCCATGATCGCCTTCTCGACCCTGGTCGAATTGCAGTGCGGGCAGGCGACCAGCTTGCGCCGGGCCTGCCTGTCGTAGGCCGCGCTGTCCTGGAACCAGCTTTCGAACTGGTGACCGTTGTCGCAGACCAGCGCGTAACGGATCATTCCGCGCTCCTCACCACGTGCAGGTGCGCCGGTTCCGCCATCGGCTCGAACACCTCGAAACGACGTCCGTGCTCGAGCGAGGGAATGCGTCCGCGCGCCCTGGCCACTTCCGCCGGATCAATCTCCGCCATGATCACGCCCGGTTCGGAGTCGCCTTCCGCCAGGATACGGCCCCAGGGGTCAACGATCAGTGAATGGCCGTAGGTTTCGCGCCCGTTCTCGTGCTTGCCGCCCTGTGCCGCGGCGAAGACGAAACTGCCGTTCTCGATGGCGCGGGCGCGCACCAGCACGTGCCAGTGTCCGGCCTCGCCGGTCTTCCGCGTGAAGGCCGAGGGGATGGTGAGCATGGTGGCGCCAGCCTCGGCGAGCGCACGGTAGAGCGCGGGGAAGCGCAGGTCGTAGCACACGGTCAGGCCCATCCGGCCCCAGGGCAGGTCGGCCAGCACGGCCGCTTCGCCCGGGCGGTAGCTGTTCGACTCGCGATAGCTTTCGCCGCCGCCGAGGTCGACGTCGAACATGTGAATCTTGTCGTATCGCGCGACAATCTCGCCCTTGGGGTCGATGAGAAACGAGCGGTTGGCGGCACGCTCCTTGCTCAGCCTGATGGCGAGCGAGCCGATATGCACGTACATGCCGAGTTTGCGCGCGAGCTCCCGCAGCGTCGCCAGCGACGTGTCGGCATCCTCATCGACCACGGCGCTGAAAAGCTGGTCGCGTTTGGCCGCCATGATGTTCGTCATCTCCGGCGTCAGCACGTACTGACAGCCGGCGGACTTCGCTTCCCCGATCAGCTTGACGGCGGCATCCGTGCTCGCGGCAGGCGTCAGCCCCGAGCGCAGCTGGATCATCCCCGCCTTGAAGGTTGCGGAGCCGCTCATGCGGGCTCTCCTTCGCCGGCGAGCAGGGGATCGAGCTTGCCCGCGCGCTCGAGCGCATACAGGTCGTCGCTGCCGCCGACATGGACGGTGCCGATGAAAATCTGCGGGACGGTCATGCGGCCGTTCGCCCGTTCGATCATTTCCCCTCGTCGCTGCCGGTCGCTGCTCAGGTCGATTTCGGTGAAATCGATGCCCTTGCGCTGGAGCAGCGCCTTGGCGCGGTGACAAAACCCGCAGAAGCGGGTCGTGTAGATCTCCACGGGCGGCATGCGGACTCCGGCCGGTTCACCCATTGTCGTTATATGGGAGTGCGCAATGGAGCAACAACCCGGGCGAATACCAGCACGTCGACATGGGCAGCGCCTGCCCGCAGCAGGGCGCGTGCGCAGGTGTCGGCCGTGGCGCCGGATGTCAGCACGTCGTCAACCAAAATGAGGCGCCGACCAACGACCTGTGCCTTCTGCGCAGGCAGGACCCTGAAGGCACCTTGCACGTTTTCAGCCCGCTCGGACCTGGACAGCCCGACCTGTCGGACAGTGGCGCGCGACCGGCGCAGGCCGTCATGCAGCACAGGGACATTGGAAATGGCGGAAATGGCGCCGGCCAGCGCCGCCGACTGGTTGAAGCGCCGCGCCCACAGCCGGCGCCAGTGCAGCGGCACGGGGATGAGGGCATCGGCATCGGTCAGCAGTTCGCGC
>CAZUDR010000598.1:0-2122 GCA_964618715.1 uncultured Undibacter sp.
ATCACCTGACCGATTATCGCGCCGCCGATCTGGTGAAAATGTCGATCCTGGTCAACGACGAACCGGTCGACGCGCTGGCCATGCTGGTGCACCGTACGCGCGCCGAGTCGCGCGGCCGCGCCATGGTGGAGAAGCTGAAGGAGCTGATCCCGCCGCACATGTTCCAGGTGCCGATCCAGGCGGCGATCGGCGGCCGCATCATCGCGCGCGAGACCGTGCGCGCGCTGCGCAAGGACGTCACCGCCAAATGCTACGGTGGCGACGCCACGCGCAAGCGCAAGCTGCTGGAGAAGCAGAAGAAGGGCAAGAAGAAGATGCGCCAGTACGGCAAGGTGGAGATACCGCAGGAGGCGTTCATCGCCGCGCTGAAGGTGGATGTGTGAGCAAATCGGGCGTCGCAAATCACTGTGCGACCGGCGTTTCCCCACGCAGAATTTGCGCGAAGACCGGCATATCGATATTGCCGCCAGACAAAATGACACCGGCCCGTTTGCCCTGATACCGTCCCCTCTCTTTCATCAGCGCCGCGAGCGGCGCGGCGCCGGCGCCTTCCGCCGTGTTGTGCGTTGCTGCAAACAGCATGCGTACGGCTGCGGCGATCTCGTCTTCGCTGACGGCGACGACCCGGGCTGCACCCTTGCGAACGATCTCGAACGGCTCCGCTTGCGGCTCGCGGCACGCCATGCCGTCAGCAAAGGTGCGCGCGGCTTCAGTCGAAATGATGCGACCGGCCTCGAACGAAAGCGCAAACGCCGGCGCGTTGGCGGCAACGACACCGACGATCTCGGTTTTGAGCCCGAGCAGGTCGCGCATTGTGATCAGGCCGCAGATTCCCGAACCCATGCCAATCGGCACATAGACCACGGCGAGGTCCGGATGGCTCGTGAACAGCTCCCGGGCATAGGTCGCGACGCCCTTCACCAGTTCGCGATGAAACGACGGCACAAAGTGATAGCCGCGCTCGCCCTGAATTCGTTCTGCGATCACGCGACTCTCATCGAAATCACGACCGGCGGTGATGAGTTCGCCGCCGAATGCCTCCATCGCGGCGTTTTTCTCGATGGAATTGCCGTCGGGCACGACGATCACGGCCGGCAGTCCGAGCCGTTTGGCGGCAATGGCAACCGATTGGCCGTGGTTGCCGCGCGTAGCGGTGACGAGACCCTCCGGAAGGTTGCCGTCGCGACGCAGCGACTCGGCGTAGACCAGCCCGCCGCGAGCCTTGAATGACCCGGTCGGTGTGTGATTTTCGTGCTTCACCACCACTTCGAGGCCGGCCTGGCGCGTCAGCAGCGGCCAGGCAAAGGCTGGCGTCGGCGGGACCAGGCCGCGCACGATCACGGTCGCTGCTTCGAGGTCGTCGAGCGTGAAAAGGGGCATTGCTTCTCTTAGCGTCCCGCCGCTTTATGGCAAGCCGCTAACGCGGCTCGATCTCCTCATCCCGCATCGCCACAAAAATCAAGATCGTCGTAATCACTATGACGAAGCGGAACGCGCTCGGCACGCCGTTCCACTGCTGCGACTGCCACATGCCGAACCATTCGCCGCCGATGGTCATGAAGCCGACCTGCCACAGCAAAAACCCGAGCACGAGGCCGAGCACGGCAAGGGTCTTGGCGCGATGGAACGTGCCGGCGTCGGCGCGCAGGGCACGCGCCATGGCGACGACGCCGAGCCAGCACAGCACGGCGACGGCGAATTCGGTGGCGATGATGACCGCATAGGCGGCGTGATGCAGCGCCGGCGAAGCGATCGCGCGATAATCGATGCGCGAGCCCGGGAAGATCGTATCCATCGACAGCACGTGCTGCACGAAGGCGAAGTTGGTGTCGTAATCGGTGATGTTGCCGAAGGCGACCAGCGTGGCGAACAGGGCGATGGCCGCGACCAGGACAATCTTGGCGGCGCGGATGGCGATCATGGGCGGCTCGTGACGGTGCGGCGCGTGCGGGTACCGGTCGGAGCGTAGCGCGGACCGGGCGCAACTGAAATGCGCCGCCCTGTGCGCGACCGAGATTGGAGTCGAAAGTGCACAAGCCGGTCAGTGGCGGGGCGCGGTGACGCCCGTTTCGGGCATGCACCTCAGGATGAAGACAGAGCGGAGCGTCCGTTATTGCGCCCT
>CAZUDR010000599.1:0-2119 GCA_964618715.1 uncultured Undibacter sp.
TTGCAAGGTTTCTTCGATTTCGTGAAGTCGCTCGGTGCGGCGCGGATGGCGGCGATGGCCGCGGTGACGCTGGCCCTGATCGGCTTCTTCTCCTTCCTGATGATCCGCATGACGGCACCGCAGATGGTGCCGTTGTTCACCGACCTGTCGATCGACGACTCCGCCTCGATCATCAAGGACCTCGATCGCCAGGGGATTCCGTACACGCTCAAGGACAACGGCGCAATCATCATGGTGCCCACGGAGAGGGTCACACGACTGCGCATGACCCTCGCCGAAAGCGGCCTGCCCAAGGGCGGAGGGGTCGGCTACGAAATATTCGACAAATCAGACGCCCTCGGCGCCACCAGCTTCATCCAGAACATCAACCGTCTGCGCGCGCTGGAGGGCGAGCTCGCCCGCACGATCCGCAGCCTCGACCGGGTGGAAAGCGCGCGGGTGCATCTTGTGATGCCGGAGCGGCCGTTGTTTTCGCGCGACAAGGTGGAAGCCACCGCGTCCATCGTGCTCAGGGTGCGAGGCTCGCTGGCCGCGCAGGAAGTTCGCGCCGTCCGCCATCTGGTCGCCTCGGCGGTCAAGGGGCTGAGGCCCGAGCGCGTCTCGGTGATCGACGAAAGCGGCAGGCTGCTGGCCGACGGAGCCGGAGATCCCAACGACCTGGCGAGTGTCGGCGCCGACGAGCGCAAGATCGCTTACGAAAACCGGCTGCGCAGGGAAATCGAGGACATCGTCACCTCGGTCGTCGGCCCCGGCCGGGCGCGCGTGCAGATCTCCGCCGACTTCGACGTCAACCGCATTACCCAGACGTCGGACAAATTCGACCCCGACAGCCGTGTCGTGCGCTCGAGCCAGATTCGTGAAGAGCAGTCCGCTTCCGGCAATTCGGTAGGCGGCCAGGTTTCGGTCGGCAACGAATTGCCCGGCTCCGATACGCCAAAACAATCCAGCCTCAATACCAACAACGACCAGACCCGCAAGACCGAGGAAATCGTCAACTACGAGATTTCGCGCACCACCAAGACGGAGGTGATCGAGGCGGGCCGTGTCAACCGCATTTCCGCCGCCGTGCTGATCGACGGTCTTTACGAGCAGAACGACAAGGGAGAGTTGATCTACAAGCCGCGACCCAAGGAGCAACTCGACCGCATTACGGCGTTGGTGCGCTCGGCCATCGGATTCGACGCCAAGCGCGGTGATCAGGTCGAGGTGGTCAACCTGCGCTTTGCCGATACTCCGCCCGCAATGGCGGACGAGCCGACGGGCTGGATGCGCTACCTGCAATTCACCAAGGACGACGTCATGAGTGCCGCCGAGAAGGGCGTGATGGCGCTGCTCGGCCTCATCGTGCTGTTCCTGGTGGTGCGGCCGCTGGTGCGCCGCATCATCACGCCGGAAGGCGGCGACAAACGCGCGCAGCTTGCGGGCGCCGCCGGCGTGGCCGGCGCTCTCGGTGTCGAGGAGCCCGCCCAGGAAGGCAACGGCAGCAACATCACCACCAGCGGCGGACCGAATGTATCGATTGTCGGCGGTGACGAAACCGTCGCCATCTCCAACCGGACGTCCGCGATGATCGACGTCGCCAAGGTCCAGGGCCAGGTCCACGCCCAGTCGGTCACGAAAGTCGGCGAACTGGCCGAGAACAATCCGCACGAAGCCGTCGCCATTATCCGCAGCTGGCTCCACGAGGACGCAGCCTAGACCATGCCGTCAGCCTACGAGCTAAGTGCAAAAGACAAGGATAAGGAAAAGGCTGTCCGCGAGGACATCGGCGGCCTCATGGCCGAGCTTGCCGGCAACAGGGATGCTGTGCTGGGACCGCGCAAGCTGACGGGCCCGGAGCGCGCCGCAGTGCTCATGCTCTCGCTCGGCGAGCAATATGGCGGCAAGATCTTCAGCCTGCTGGACGACGACGAACTGCGCGAAATTTCCATCGTCATGTCCTCGCTCGGCACCATCGAGGCCGGGGCCGTAGAGGAACTGCTCCTCGAATTCGTCGGCCGCATGTCGGCCTCCGGCGCACTGCTGGGCAACTACGACGCCACCGAACGGCTGCTCCAGCAATACCTGCCGCCCGAGCGCGTGCACGTAACCTACCTCGCGGCCGATGGGAATGCCGGCG
>CAZUDR010000600.1:0-2099 GCA_964618715.1 uncultured Undibacter sp.
GCAAGCGAGGATATAGCTCCAGGTATAGCACACTGCTGGGCTTTGCTACGGGCTTCGCAACGGACGCACCGTGCCGCCAGTCGGTCGTTGACACGCGCTCATAAGCGATGTTCCACGCCCCGAATAGGGTGCGGTTGTATTCTAAGCTGTACGCGTCGCCGAGCACCTTCTCGACGTTGTATTGGCGGAGCACCTGCGCCATTTGGGCGATGACCTCGCTGGAAACGTGGGGTGCGGAGTAACGCTCCAACGTGTCGATGACCACTGGGTGCATTCCCGTTTTGCGTAGCTGAAAGTGTTTGATTATGCGGTGTTTTGTTGAGGTGTGGTTTGGGCTTCGGTCGGCCGGGACATGGGTTGAGGTGTCCAGTGCCAGTCGACGAGGTGCCGCGTGCGGGACAGGGTGCGCATGCGGCGGATCTGGGTATTCCAGCGGTCGCTGATGACCAGCGCCCGCAACTGAAGCATTTCCTCGGCGTGTTCTTCCCGCCAGAAGATTCCGTTGCCCTTCAAACGTAAGTTGATCACTCGGCGGATGCTGCTTTCGATGGCTCCGCTGCCCAGCGGAAGGCCCAGTCTGCGGAACTGCGTGTAGTTCAGGCGGCCTGCCTCGCCGTGTTTGCGCAAGTAATTCAGTTCGGTCTTGAGGGCTGCGTTGGCCGGGTCGTCATCGGCGAACTGCTGCAGCTCATTGACCACGGACTTCCACTGTCCATTGCGAAGGCGGCTGCGAAGTTCGCGGTACAGCGGCATGCGATCTTCCACCGACACCCCCAGCGAGGCGAGTGCCAGAGAGATGTGATGAACGGCGTGGCAGTTGTCCAGCACTTGATGAACCTTCACGTCGTCGGGGAGACCGGCCTGTTTGACAATCGCTTCGATGCGGTCCCAGATCCACACGGCCCCATCACCGACGAAGGTCACGCTTTCGGCCGCCGCGGCTCCCAGACGATGCAGGTGCATGGCCACCAGTTCGGCCATCGCGTCAGGACCGGTGAACGTGCCGTCGATCGTCGCTTGTGACTTCTGTTCCATGCGGCCCTTGTCGTTGTGAATGAAGATCGTCATCAGCTTGGGTTCGCGCCACTCCGCGTCGAACGTCCGTTTGGCGCGAGGCTTCGAACGCCCGGGAGCATCGCTGATCACCAGTCCGTCTTCGCCGAGCGTTTCCTGCCGAGGCGACGCCTTTTTCAGATCCCCGCGAAGTTTGGTGCGGCCGCCGTCGATCTGGACCGTCACTCGTTTGCCGGCCAGTTCGCCGGTGGACTCCAGCGCTTGGGCCCGCCATTTTTCCAGATCGACCGTCCGCAGCTTCAGCAGCTTCTCGCCGCATTGCTGAGCCACGCGGCGAACGGCTTTGACGTCCAGCTTCACTCCGCCGCGTTCCAGTTCTGTTTGAGCCAGTTCAAACGATGGACACAGCGCCGCCTGCCGCGACACCTGAGTCTCCAGCCCTGGCGAAACTTTCTTCCCGAACCCGAACTGAGCCTGTTCGATGTGCATGCCGCTCGCCTGATCATCGGGGCGGCGAAAGACGCCGCGACGCGGCTCACAGTACAGCGAGGTGATCCACATCATGACGCCGCCGAGCAGTCTGATGGCCATCGTGCGGTTGCGACCGGCCGCCAACGGGGTGCTGCAGCTGCGCCGCGTCTGTTCGGCGGCCGAGGCCAACTCGGGTGTCTGCATGACGACCGAGATCAGTCCCGCCACGACCAGACTGGCACCACGCATGAACGCATGCTGCACTTCGAATTCAATCGCCTCCAGATCCTGAGGACTGTCCTTCAGCCTCTGTTCCCACTCCGCCATCCTGGGAAACACCTCACCGCTGAAGCGTCCGAACATCTCCGCGACCGTCTTGATGTACGCTCCCTCACGCCCGTCCACAGAAACTCCTCCCATCGCACCGCCTCCCTGCGGATCGACCTGCCGCCACGATCACCCCACGCGATCGTCTCCAGCCGGCAAGAATACCCCACAAACCCCGATAATCCACACCCAACACCGTCTCGCAAGACCTACGCAGTTTGGGAATGCACCCCTCACGATCGAGCCTCCGTGCGGTATGGAAGGTCAGTTATTCACACACCTTACAT
>CAZUDR010000601.1:0-2084 GCA_964618715.1 uncultured Undibacter sp.
GCTCGAACGTGTCGTACAATCTCAAGAAGCTGGTCGAGATGGGCTTCCTCGATCACCAGCGTTCGCGGGTCGACCGCCGCTCGGTGCGCATCAAGCTGACCGACAAGGGCCGGCAGGTGCGCGACATCGTCGAGGCGCTCTACCAGAAGCACGTGCGTACGGTGGAGCAGGTGGGCGGCATCAATGCCGACGAGTTCAGCACGCTGAACAAGTCTCTGCACCGCCTCGAGCGTTTCTGGACCGACCAGATTCTGTACCGCCTCTGACGCGAGCGGCGCGGACGACGTCCGTCCGGTTTCGCGCGGAGGAGGGGCGCCTCTGCAAGAGGGGAATCACGTACCGGCAATAATGCGGGTACTGGCGGAAGACTGGCCCCGGCCTCGAAGCCGGGGCCTTTTTCGTGGCCGGGCGGCTGCACCGCATCCCGCGGGGCGGCCACAAAATCGCCTGTTCGACTGGTTAGCGAATTGCCATCGAATCCGTTTGCGTACGTGACATTCGGGAGCCATGGCGCGCAAACTCACGCCGCGCTGGTGTATGGCGTCTCTTTTATCGAGAGCGTGATGGCCAAAGTTCTGCCAGGGGGTGCCAAAATTGCGAATCGCCGCGCGTTTCTCGCGCTGCTGGGCGGTGGCCTGGCCGCTGGCGCGCTGGTGCGCGGTGCCGCCGGGCAGGATGCCACGCTGCAGGCACTGATCGAGCAGAACCAGCGGCGCGAACTGGGCCAGGAATTCGACGCCGCCTCGCGCACCATTCACATGCCGGAGGCGTCGCTGCCGACGCTGGCGCCTTCCACCATGCAGTCGACCGAACTGGCCGTCGGCCAGTACGAGGGTATTGAGGCGCGCGGCGGATGGCCCGTCGTGCCGCCGGTCGACCGGCTGCGTCTCGGCAACCGCCATCCCGGCGTGGTGGCGCTCCGCAAGCGGCTGACCATTTCCGGCGATCTCGAAGGCACGGCCGGGGAGAGTGATATCTTCGATTCCTATGTCGAGGCGGCGGTGCGCCGCTTTCAAGCCCGCCACGGCATCACGGTCGACGGCATCGTGCGCAAGGCGACCTTCGACCGGCTCAACATCCCGTGCGCGGTGCGGCTGGCGCAGCTGAAGACCAATGTGGTGCGCTTGCGCAAACTGACCGAGGATCTCGGCAACCGCTTCGTTGTCACCAACATTCCGGCCGCGCAGATCGAGGCGATCGAGGACGGCGTTGCGGTCAGCCGCCACACTGCCGTGGTCGGCAAGACGGACCGCCCGTCGCCCGATATCGACAGCAAAATCATCGAGATCAATTTCAATCCATACTGGACGGTGCCGGTGTCGATCGTGCGCCGCGATCTTATCCCCAAGATGCAGGCCGAGCCGGACTACCTGTCCGATAACCACATCCGCATTTTCGACCCGAAGGGCGATGAACTGACGCCGTCGCAGATCAACTGGTATTCCAACGAGGCGGTCAACTACCGGTTCAAGCAGGACCCCGGCGACTTCAATTCGCTCGGTTCGATCCGTATCAACTTCCCCAACAGGGACGGCGTGTACATGCATGACACGCCGCTGAAGAACCTGTTCGGGGAGGACATGCGTTTTCATTCATCCGGCTGCGTGCGGGTGCAGAACGTCCGCGATCTGGTCTACTGGCTGCTGCGCGATACGCCGGACTGGTCGCGCGAGAAGATCGACACCACCATCGCCTCCGGCGACCGGGTCGACGCCCGGCTGGCGACGCCGGTGCCGGTGCACTGGGTCTACATCACCGCCTGGGCGACGCCGGACGGGGTGGTCCAGTTTCGCGACGACATCTATGGCCGGGACGGTCTCGACGCGGTGGCGGGCAGCGGCAAGGGCTGATCCGGCCGGCCACGGCGGTGAAGCGGGCGGCCTCTCAATACGCTAGATATTGCGCCCGTCCGGCCCAACCCTCCCAATGCTTGGCCGGTTACGGCCGATATGGTATGGCGCGGACCTAATCCAGACTTGCCCCGATATGGCGCCGTCTGCCGGCGCCAGGAGAACGTAATGTCGGCGACGTCCAGCCCCAAGCCACGCGAAGAAAGCCCGCTTTTCACTACCCCGCTCGCCGAG
>CAZUDR010000602.1:0-2063 GCA_964618715.1 uncultured Undibacter sp.
CAGCACCTCGCGCGGCTTGCGCACGGCCTGCAGGGTCTGGCTCAAGATGACGTAGTCGAAACTGTCGTCGGGATAGTCGGCCAGGTGGCGGTCGGCATCGCCCTGGACGGCCGACAGGCCGCGCGCCACGCAGGCGTTCACGCCGGCCTGGGAGATTTCCATGCCGCGCCCGTCGCAGGCCTTCTGGTTGACCAGGAAGTCGAGCAGCGCGCCCTCGCCGCAGCCGACGTCGAGCAGCCGCGTCTCGGGCTCGATCATGCTGGCGACCAGCGCCAGGTCCGCGCGCAAGCCGAACTCGTTGTCGCCGAGGGTGAATCGGGACTTGGCGCCGGCAAGCAGGCTCATGACGCGCGCTCGGCGTTGCGGCGTTTCTCGACGCTGGTCAGGAAGCCGTCGACGATCTGGAACAGCTCGGGCTCATCGAGCAGGAAGGCGTCGTGGCCGCGATCCGATTCGATCTCGACGAAGCTGACATTGGCCGCCGCCCGGTTCAGCGCGCGCACGACCTCCTTGCTCTCGCTGGTCGGGAACAGCCAGTCGCTGGTGAAGCTGACCAGCAGGAAGCGCGCCTGGATGTCGCGGTAGGCGCGTGCCAAGTCGCCGTCGAACTCCGCCATCAGGTCGAAATAGTCCATCGCGCGGGTGATATAGAGATAGGCGTTGGCGTCGAACCGGTCGACGAAGCTGGCGCCCTGGTATCTGAGATAACTCTCGACCTGGAAATCGGCGTCGAAGCCGTAAGACTTGGCGGCGCGGTCCTGCAGGCTGCGGCCGAACTTGCTCCACATCGCCGGCTCCGAGAGATAGGTGATGTGGGCGGCCATGCGCGCCACCGACAAGCCGGCCTCGGGCCGTTTGCCTTCCTTGTAGTAAAATCCGCCGCACCAGTCGGGATCGGCCATGATCGCCTGGCGGCCGACCTCGTGGAACGCGATGTTCTGCGCGGAATGGCGCGCCGCGCCGGCGATCGGCACGGCGCTGTCCAGCCGGTCGCCGTGATAGGCGGCCCAGGCCAGCACCTGCATCGCGCCCATCGACCCGCCGATGACGCACATGATGCGCCCGATGCCCAGTTCGTCGAGCAGCAGGCGCTGCACCTCGACCATGTCGCGGATGGTGATGACCGGGAAGCTGAGCCCATAGAGTTCGCCGGTCGCCGGATCGACCGCCGCCGGTCCGGTCGTGCCCATGCAGCCGCCCAGGCAGTTCGGGCAAATGACGAAATAGCGGTCGGTGTCGATCGGCCGGCCGGGACCGACCATCAGCTCCCACCAGCCCGGCTTGCCGGTCAGCGGGTGGGTGCCGATGACGAACTGGTCGCCGGTCAGCGCGTGGCAGATCAAGACGACATTGGATTTGTCGGCGTTCAGCTCGCCCCAGGTCTGGTAGGCCACGGTCACCGGCCCCAGCATGGCGCCGGACTCGAGCCTGATCGGCGCGCCGCCGTTGAGCACGGCGCGCGGGCCGGGCAGGCTCGCCTGCAGGGTATGGACGGCGGTCGCCGTTTTGGTCATGGGCATGAGCCCCGCGTCTATCCAGGCCGGTTGAGGACGCTTGTGTCCGCGGCGTCGGAGCCTGCGTTAGCTAGGGTTGGCCCCTTGTTATGTCAATGTTTTCTTTGATTTTCTTAAGACGCCTAAGCTATCAGTATCGGCTTCCTAGGGCAGCCGGATAATCAAAGCCCATGTGCGCCGCTGAGAAATCGCTGGCGGACCTGCGTCGCGAGATCGACGCGGTCGACGACCAGATGCATGAATTGATCATGCACCGCGCCGAATTGACCCTGGGTGTCAAGGCGGCCAAGGCGCGTGCCAACAACCATGTCTATCTCAGGCCCGGCCGCGAGGCCCTTATTCTGCGCCGCCTGGCGGCCCAGCATACCGGCGGCTTTCCGCTCGGCGCGATCGTGCGCATCTGGCGCGAAATGCTGTGCGCCCAGATCCCGATCCAGGGTCCGTTCCAGATCGCCGTCGCGACCACAGACGATATCGGTCTGTGGGATACCGCGCGCGACCATTTCGGCTCCGATACGGCGATGACCGCCTATGGCGATGCCGACTCGG
>CAZUDR010000603.1:0-2056 GCA_964618715.1 uncultured Undibacter sp.
GAGCGCCACCTTCACCGCGGCCGAATAGCTGCGGAAATCGTGGCCGGTGACGATTTCCGGCTTCACACCCATGTCACGGATCAGCGTGCCGAGGCCCATGCCCAGCGCCTGTACGCCCATCAGGTTGATTTCCTTCTCCAGCAGCCAGCGCGCGTCGTATTCGCGGAAGCCGGTCGGCTTCACCAGCGGCGACGACTCATAGGCATAGGTGTTTGGCTTCAGGTCGGATTTCGGCTTGGGAAACATGCACGTCCTCGACGGGGTGCCCGCTGCGGAGAGGCTTCCAATACCCCAACGCGCCAGCACCGCAAAGCGGTACGCTCAAAATATGGCGGTGAAAGGAGTTGCCGCGCGTGCGGACTACTGTTCCAGCACCAGGCGGCCGTCGGCGACTTCGTAGCGCTTGAGCCGGGAGAGGAACGACACGCCGAGCAGGTTCTGCGCCAGCGCCTCGTCCGGCAGCACCAGCGCCGCCACGTCATAGACGGTGATGCCGCCGAGCTCGACGCGGTCGAGCGTGGCGCGCGCGGCCTTGATCTTGCCGTTGGCGGTGGACACGGAGGCATTGTAATCGCGCGGCATCGGCCGGATCCCGACCCGCGCGGCGTCGGATTCACGCAGGACCACGAGCGAGGCGCCGGTGTCGACGATGAAATCGAGGTAGCGTCCGTCAACGCGGGCCTCGACCTTGAAATGGCCGCGGCGGTCACCGTCGACGGTCAGGCTGCGCGAGGTTGTGGGGGCACGCGGCTGCACCGCGGCTTCCCGTGCGGGCTCGACGTCGGCGGCACGCGGCTGCACGTCCCCGACCGAGCGGTCGGCGTAGCGGGCGGCGTAGCCGCCGGCGACCAGGACGGCCACCGCAAGAAACATGATCTGACGCATGGCAGGGCCCGAATGCTTCGCGTCCAGTTTCGGACAGCGCGTCGAAGGCCGCGTTAATGCCGGCGGCGGGGCTGCGCGCGTGGTGAGCGGGCGGTTAAGGCCACACTGAAAATTCGCGCTATTCACCGCGCCGCTTGGCGCGGCGGGTCGCCGGCGCCGCGAGCGGATCGTCGGGCCAGGGATGCTTCGGGTAGCGCCCACGCATCTCGGCTTTGACGTCGGAGTAACTTCCGCGCCAGAAACCGGGCAGGTCGCGGGTCACCTGCACCGGGCGGTGCGCGGGCGACAGCAGCTCGATCGACAGCGGCACGCGCCCGCCGGCAATCGCCGGATGTTGCGCGAGGCCGAACAGTTCCTGCACCCGGATGGAGACGGTCGGCCCCTGCTCCGCCGCGTAGTCGATGGGCACGCTGGATCCGGACGGCGCAGAGAAGTGGGTCGGCGCTTCGGCATCGAGACGGCGGCGCAGATTCCACGGCACCATGGCCATTACCGCACCGGACAGCTCGTCGGCCGACAGCTGGCTGCGCGCGGTCTTGTCGGTCAGGATCGGCTCGAGCCATTCGGCTGAGTTGCGCGCGAGCCCTTCGTCGGAGAGATCGGGCCATTCGTCGCCTTCGGCATGGCGGAGGAACCGGACGCGATTGCGGAACTGGAGTGCTGCCCTGCTCCAGGGCAGGCGGCCAAGGCCGAGACCGACGATCCCTTCTGCGAGGATGCGTGCGGTCTCCCCGTCAGGCGTGACCGGCCGGGTCTGCTCCGCCAGCACCAGCGCGCCCAGCCGCCGCGTGCGACGCGCGCGCAGCGAGGCGGAGGCGGCATCGAAGGTGACCCCGTCACGGTCCTCGATCTTGTCGGCAAAGCGCGTCTCGATCTCCTGCAGCGTGACCGGCGCCGCCAGCACGATGCGGCTTGCCGCGGCGGCGCCGGTCAGCTCCGCCACGGCGAGGAACGGTTGGCGGGACAGCGGCGATGCGGCGTCGACCATTCCACCGCGGCCGTTCGCCAGCAGAAAGCCGCTGCCACTGCCGCGGTTCCTGGCGACGCGGTCGGGATAGGCGAGCGCGAGAACGGCGCCGGCGCTTGCACCGTCCTTACCCTCTCCCCTTGTGGGAGAGGGTGGCGAGCGCAGCGAGCCGGGTGAGGGGGCCGTTTAGTGTGTATACCCCAC
>CAZUDR010000604.1:0-2051 GCA_964618715.1 uncultured Undibacter sp.
GACCGCGGCGGCCGAACTGAAGGCGCCGCTCGAGGAAATGCCGGCGCGCATTGCCACGCTGCTCGACGAACGCAGGAAGCTGGAACGCGATCTGGCCGAGGCGCGCAAGAAGCTCGCCATGGGCGGCGGAGGCGGCGCTGCCGCCGCGGCCGACGGCGTGCGGACGGTGGGCGACGTCAAGCTGCTTGCGCGCGCCATCTCCGGGATCGAGCTGAAGGACCTGCGCAGCCTCGCCGACGAAGGCAAGAAGCAGGTTGGCTCCGGCGTGGTGGCGATCGTGGGCTTGTCCGACGACGGCAAGGCCGGCATCGTGGTGGGGGTCACCAAGGACCTGACCGACCGCTTCAACGCGGTCGAGCTGGTGCGCAAGGGCGCCGAGGCGCTCGGCGGCAAGGGCGGCGGTGGCCGTCCCGACATGGCCCAGGCCGGTGGGCCGGACGGCGCGAAGGCCGAAGACGCGCTCAAGGCGGTCGAGGCAGCACTCGGGAACGGATAGCGGGCGCCGGCGTTGGCTGCGCGACGCCCTCCAGTTCGCGCAACATGAGGACGCCTGCCGACGCGCGTCACCCGGATTATCGAGGCCGACATGGCGCATTTGCATTTCACCGCATGGCTGCGCGACCAGGTGCCCGACGCCCCGCTGCGTGCCGAGGGCGACACGGTCGGCGCCGTGCTTGCCGCCGCTTTCACGCAAGTGCCGCATATCCGCGGTTATCTGCTCGACGATCAGGGTCGGTTGCGAAAGCATGTCTGCATTTTCGCCGACGGACGACGACTGCTGCGCGATGCGGCCCTGTCGCAGCAGGTCGGGCCGGAGTCGAAGGTTTACGTGATGCAGGCGCTGTCGGGCGGCTGACGCGCGAAAGGTGGTGTCATGAGCGATCGCATGCTGGTGGCGACCCGCAAGGGTCTGTTCGCGCTCACGCGTGGCAATGGCGGCTGGACCATCGCGTCCACGGCCTTCCTCGGATCGCCGGTCAGCAACGTGCTCGCCGATCCGCGCGATGGCGCGATCTATGCCGCGCTCAATCTCGGCCATTTCGGCGCCAAGCTGCACCGGTCCGACGACGGGGGCACAAGCTGGCGCGAATTGCCGGCGCCGGCATTTCCGGCCGGCACGGCCGGGGAGCCCTCCGTGCAGCTTTACTGGACCATCGAGCCGGGAGCGCCGTCGCAGCCCGGACGGCTCTGGATCGGCGCCATTCCGGCCGGATTGTTCCGCTCCGACGACCGTGGCGACAGCTGGCGGCTGGTCGACGCGCTGTGGAACGTGCCCGAGCGCGAGAAATGGTTCGGCGGCGGCTACGACGACGCCGGCATTCACACGATTTCCGTCGATCCGCGCGATGCGTCACGGCTGTTCATTGCCATCTCCTGTGGCGGCGTCTGGGAATCGAACGACGATGGCAGCAGCTGGCAGTTGCACGGCAAGGGCATGGTCGCGGCCTACATGCCGCCTGACCAGACCGATGCCCTGGAAAGCCAGGATCCGCATCGCGTCGCGCGCTGCACCGGTGCGCCGGACATCATGTGGATGCAGCATCACTGCGGCATCTTCCGCTCGGCCGATGCCGGCAGGAACTGGACGCAGCTCAGGCCGCCCGGCGACGATTTCGGCTTTGCCGTGGCGGCGCACCCGTCGGATGAAGGCACCGCGTGGTTCGTGCCGGCGGTCAAGGACGAGTTTCGCTATCCGCGCGACGGTGCCATGAGTGTGAGCCGCACCCGTGACGGCGGCAGGAGCTGGCAGGCCTTTCGTGACGGGCTGCCGCAGCGCGACGCATACGATCTGATCTACCGCCACGGCCTCGCCGTCGCCGCCGGCGGCAAGCGGCTCGCCATGGGCTCGACCACCGGCGGTCTGTGGGTGAGCGACGATGCCGGCGAGCACTGGCAGCTTGTCAACGCGCATCTCCCGCCGGTCTACGCGGTCCACTTCCACTAGTACGCGCGCGTCGCGAATCACTACGATAGTGGCAGCGCGCCATCCGTGGCGTGCGAGGGGAAAGACACACCGTGCTGCACGCGGAAGGGCTCAAGGGCCTCATCAT
>CAZUDR010000605.1:0-2045 GCA_964618715.1 uncultured Undibacter sp.
AGCAACACCAGACCGAAGGTATCGGTAAGGCTGGGAAACACGAACACGTCGGCACAGGCTGTGCGACAGATCCGCGACAGTGAGACTCCCTCTGCCGGGCCGGGCGTGAGCGGGCCGCTAACGTCGGGTGCCCGAGATCAGCAGATATTCGCGCGCGACATCGAGCCCGGCTGCCGTCCTGTAGTGGCTGTGATAGCGGTCGACGTCCCGTTTCAGGGCGGCGCGGGCCTCGGCATCCAGGCCATCCACGAGCACGCGCACCGGACCAAAACCGTGCGCATACCAGTTCCAGATGTCTTCCTCGTCGTCGTGGTAGGCGTGGCTCACGCCGGACTCGAATTTCAGGTCAAAGGCATCGCCGAGCAGCGCTGTCACATGCTCCGGGTCGCCCCACGCCATAGGCGAGGACGGAGGGGACGGCGCATCGCTGTACCTTGCAAGGACGCCGAAAAACTCCGCCACGGCACCGTCCGGCGCCCAGGTCGCGAGCGCGAGTCGTCCGCCCGGGCGGCACACGCGGGCCAGTTCGCGGGCCGCCTGCGCCTGGTCGACGGCGAACATCACTCCGAAAGTGGAAATGATCCCATCGAAATGCGCGTCCGGAAAAGGCAGGCGCTCTGCGTCGGCCAGCCGGAACTCGATGGGCAGATGCACGGACAATTGCCTTGCCGCGGCGATCAGCTCGGGTGCGATATCAACTGCTGTCACGCGCGCGCCGCTGCGTGCCACATTGCGCGCCGACCAGCCCGTTCCGGTCGCAACATCAAGGATCGACTGGCCGGGCCTGGCATTGATGCGCTGGGCGGCATGGCCCAGCGCGTCAGAAATCGCGAAGCTGACATTGTCGTAGCCTTGGCCACCCGCGCCCCACATTCTGGCAGCGCCCTGATGGTGGTCGAGTACGGCATCGGTCATCGCAGTCACGGGAACCTCCCTGTTGATCGCAGGCTCTGGAGGCTTCACCCGACCACGCGCCGCCGGCGCGAAATAGTCCACGAAGTGTAGTATCCCTCCGGCCGCGGCGCAGATACGGTTCCGGTGAGACAGGGAGACCTGCCATGAAAAGCTACGGACAATTCTGCCCCGTCGCCAAGGCGGCCCAGCTCTTCTGCGAGCGATGGACGCCGCTGATCCTGCGCGATCTGGCGGCCGGCGCGACGCGCTTTTCCGAATTGCAGCGCGGCGTGCCGCTGATGTCGCCGACGCTGCTGTCGCGCCGTCTCAAGGAGCTCGAGGCCGAGGGCGTCGTCGAGCGCAAGCGCGCGCCCAACGGCAAGAGCTGGACCTACCATTTGACGCCTGCAGGCCGCGAGTTTGTGCCGCTGGTGGTGGCGCTCGGTGTGTGGGGACAGCGCTGGACGCGGCGCGAGCTCGCCAGGGACGAGGTGGACGTCACCCTGCTCGCCTGGGCCATGGAACGCAGCGTCGATGCAGCGGCGTTCGACGAGCAGAGCACCGTCGTGCGCATCGAATTCACCGACCAGCGGGCGGCGAAGTCGAAATGGTGGTTCGTCAACCGCAGTGGCGCGTGCGAACTGTGTCTGGAGGATCCGGGTTACGAGGTCGATCTCTACCTGACGACGACGGTGCGCGACATGATCTACATCGTGCGCGGCGACCTCTCCCTTGCCCGCGCCCTCGGTGACGGACGGCTGGCGGCAGACGGACCGCGCGCGCTCAGGACACGGCTGCGCGCCTGGCTCAATCTCAGCCCGCTCACCAGGGTGAAATCGCAGCGTGCCGACGGCGCACCCGCCAGGAGCGCGGCGTAGCGCGCTTGACGCCTCCGCGCGGGCCCCCGACACTCCGGCCCGAAAATTCCGCGGGAGAACAGGTTCATGAATCTCGGTATCGCCGGCCGCAAGGCCATCGTCTGCGCGTCCAGCCGCGGGCTGGGCAAGGCCTGCGCCAGGGCACTCGCCGAAGCCGGCTGCGAGGTGGTCATCAACGGCCGCGACGCCGACAAGCTCGCCGCGGCGGCCGCCGAGATCGGCAGCACGGCCGGCACCCGGGTGATCCCGGTGGTTGCCGATGTCGCCACGCCG
>CAZUDR010000606.1:0-2033 GCA_964618715.1 uncultured Undibacter sp.
CGCCGGCGGGACATAAAACGCGTTCTCTATACGGCAGCCCGGTGACCCAAGCCATCACACCACAGTCCTGAGGAGTCCGCCGGGGGCTACTGCCCCGGCTGCGATGGCCTCGTGGACTACGGCGACGAGTTCGATGCTCAGTTTCCCGCTCACACCGACATCGCCCAGCGCCTTCCCTCGCGATCTCTCGGCAGCGTCCGCCAGTTCACGCCCAGCGTCTGTTCGACCCGACTTCTCACGCGCCGTCGCGTCGGCCCGCACACGATTATAGACAGTGTCGACCATCTCGGCAACGCGGCCGGGCAAACGGTCCACGGCGGCCGCGAGCCCCTCTATCCTCCGGCTGTGGCCGCGTATGGTTTCCTCCATGCCCTCCTGCCATGTTGCCCAGAAGGCGAGCTGTTCCTCGCCGGTGAGGCGGCGGATGGCGGCTGCGAGATCGGGCGAGGTGAGCGGGCCGGTGGCGATGATGACGTTGTCCCAGTCGTCCGGCGGCAGCGCGACCTCGCCGCGGTGAAGCGTGATCAGCGGATGGCCTTCGAGCGCGGCGGTGACGGCGGCCGAGAAACCGTCGCGGTCGACCGCCAGCGCTCCGCCCGCCGGCACCTGGTGGGCGTCGGCCGCGCGCATGATCAGCGAGCCGAGCCGGCGCATCTCCTCGTGCAGCAGGCCGACCGCGTTGTGGCGGGCGTCGTCCGAGCGGAACGAGTTGGAGCAGACCAGTTCGGCATAGCCGCCGGTCCTGTGGGCGGCGGTCGGGCGCAGCGGCCGCATCTCGTGCAGGGCGACCGGCACGCCGGCCTGCGCCAGCTGCCAGGCGGCCTCCGAGCCGGCCAGCCCGCCGCCGATCACGTGGACGATGCTGTCGCTGCTGCCGCTGCTGCCGCTGCTGTCGCTCATGGCGCTCATGGCGCGGAAGCTAGGGGCCGGGCGCGGACCCGGCAACGGGCATTTCACCGCCCGAACGAAAACGCCCGCCGGGACGGCGGGCGCTTTCGAAGGGTCCAGGGGGACCGGGTCAGTCCTGGTGCGCGGAGCTCCAGGCCACGCGCTGGATGTCCGAGCGGCTGATGCCGATATCGGCGAGTTCGCGGTCGCCAAGGCGATTGAGCTCGCTGACGCTGCGGCTATAGCGCCTCCATTCACGGAAGAAGCGGACGATGGCGGCTAACATGGCAGTTCCTTTCAGTTTCGCGTCCGGCCTGCGGCCGGGATCGATTTGATGCGAAAATAGGGATGTCCCGCGCCCGGAAAAGCGAAAATGCTGCGCCGCAGCGTTGCAGAAATGCATAGCTTACTGCTCTGATATTTAACCAAAAAATAGAAATTTGGCCTCGGATTCGCATGCGCTGGAAAGAATCGTTTTTCGCATGTGCAAAACGCCGGGCTGGGATGTTCCCGGCGCGGCTATCGGCTCCGTGGCGCGACGTCTCCAAACACCCGCGCATCGTGTAGCGTGGCGTCTCGCCGGCCGGGGTCGATGGGAATGCGCTTGCGGCTGCAGACGGATCCAGACGGAGCAGCCGGGTAGGGGCCTCAGCATTTGCCGGAGCAAGCGCAGCTCGACCGCCGCGTCGTCATCACCGCGCTCGGCATCGCCCAGATCCTCGCCTGGGGCACATCGTTCTATTTTCCGGCCGTGTTCGCCGAGCCGATCGTCGCCGACACCGGCTGGTCGCTGGGCTGGGTGGTCGGCGGCACCACGATCGGCCTGCTCGTCGCCGGACTGATCTCGCCGCAGGTCGGCCGCCTCATCGACCGTCACGGCGGGCGGCCGGTGCTGCTGGCCAGTTCGCTGTTTTATGCAGCGGGGCTCGCCGGGGTCGGGCTGGCGCCATCGCTGCCGGTCTATCTCGCCGGCTGGGTGGTGATCGGGCTCGGCATGGGCACCGGGCTTTACGACGCGGTGTTCGCCGCCCTCGGCCGTATCTACGGCAGCGGCGCGCGTGCGCCGATCACCAATCTCACTTTGTTCGGTGGTTTCGCCAGCACGGTGTGCTGGCCGCTCAGCGCCTTCATGATCGAGCATACCG
>CAZUDR010000607.1:0-2017 GCA_964618715.1 uncultured Undibacter sp.
GCCATCGGCCTCGATCACTTCGCCCTGCCCGACGACGAGCTTGCGGTCGCCGCGCGCGAGAAACGGCTGCGGCGGAACTTCCAAGGCTACACCACCGACGAGGCCGACGCGCTGATCCCGCTCGGGGCCAGCGCCATCGGCAGATTGCCGCAAGGCTTCGTGCAGAACGCAGCGGACGTCGCGGGCCATGCGCGCGCCGTGTCCGTCGGACGCTTTGCCACCGTGAAAGGGCTTGCGCTCGGCGACGACGACCGGCTGCGCGCGTCCATCATCGAGCGGCTGATGTGCGATCTGGCCATCGATCTCGACCGGCTTGCAGGCCGCGGGAGTGCGGCGCGCTTTGCCACCGAACTGGCTGCCCTCCGGCCGCTGGCCGATGACGGCCTGCTCGTGGTCGACGGGGCCCGCGTCACGATCACCGAAGCCGGCCGGCCTTACGTGCGGATCGCGGCGGCCGCATTCGACGCGTATCTCGGCGCCGGGCGGACGCGGCACTCTCTGGCGGTTTAGCCCTTCGACGACGTCGCAATCGCGTGACCGCCCGCGGGCACGGTGATAGCGTGACCGCCGGACCCATCAACGACAATCCACGAGAGACGTTCCATGCCGCGTTATTACTTCCGTCTCAGCGACGGCAAGCAGGTGCTGAGCAACCATCAGGGCATCGATCTCGCCGGTCCGGCCGCGGCGCGGCAGGACGCCGTGACCATGGCGCGCGACCTCGGGGGCGGCGCGGTCATGCCCGGTTTCGACTGGAGCGGCTGGTTCGTGACCGTGGTGGACGAGCACGGCCGCGAGGTCGAACGGGTTCCGGTCGCGGATGCCTAGGACGTGAACCCGCAAGTGCCTGGCCACAGCGTCGAAGCCTGGTCTCACCGGTGCACGAGATGATTGCCAAGCCGGATCTTCGCCTCCCCGATCACCTGACCAGAATCGTCGAAGCCGACTATCCCCGCTTCAGCGCAGCCGAACTGAAACGCCGCCGCGCCCTCATGGCGGACGCCATGGCACAGGCGGGTGTCGACCACCTCGTCGTCCATGCGGCTTTCTTTCGCGGTGGCGCGGTTCACTGGCTGACCGACTGGCTGACAACCTACGAGGCCGTCGTTGTCTTCACGCCCGGACGCGACGACACGCTGCTGATCCAGTTCTTCAACCACCTGCCGCAGGCGCGCGAGATCATGCCGCACATGGATATCCGGTGGGGCGGCGAGTCGACCATCGCGACGGCGGTCGAGGAATTGAAGCAGCGCCGCGCCGGGCCGGGCCGCGTCGGCTTCACGGGCTTCCTGCCGCCGCACTACGTGCGGGCGCTGGCGTCCGCCTTTGACGAGCCGAAGGATCTCAACCGCGCATACATCCAGATGCGGATGGTCAAGTCGGCCGAGGAGATCGATTGGGCACGGATCGGCGCCCGGCTGAGCGACATGTCCGTCGAGGCCATGCACGCCGGCATCGAGCCTGGGATGGACGAACGCGATGTCGGCGCGCTCATCCAGGCGGCCTATCTGCCCTGGCGCGGCACCGACATCATTCACTTCCTCTTTGCGACTCCGATGAGCGAGCCGAAAGTGTTCGTGCCGCGTCAGCACCCGTCGGTGCGGAGGCTGCAGAAAGGCGACGTCATTTCGTGCGAGATCACTGCCAGCTTCTGGGAGCACTGGGGCCAGACGCTGCGCACCATGACGCTCGGCGCGCCGCCGACGCCGCTCTACAAGCGGCTGCATGCCGTCGCGGAAGAGGCCTTCGAGGCGATTCTCCATGCGGCCCGCCCGGGCGCGCGCAGCACCGATCTGCTGATCGGCGCGCGCATCATCGAGAAACAAGGCTTCAGCTTCTACGACGACCTCGTTCACGGGTTCGGCGGCGGCTACCTCCCGCCGATCATCGGATCGCCGCTGCGGGAGAACGGTCCCTTCCCGGATTTCGAACTGCAGCCAGGAATGATGCTGGTGATCCAGCCGAATGTGATCGACCGGCAGCAGGGCGCGGGGGTGCAGATGGGCGAGCTGGTCGT
>CAZUDR010000608.1:0-2015 GCA_964618715.1 uncultured Undibacter sp.
CGTCTGCGCTTCGAACACCCGGAAGTGCGCGCCGTCGTCATCAAGTCCGGTAAGGACAACGTCTTCTGCGCCGGCGCCAATATCCGCATGCTGGGCAAGGCGACGCATCAGCAGAAGGTGAACTTCTGCAAGTTCACCAACGAGACGCGGCTTGCCATCGAGGACGCGTCGGAAAACTCCCGGCAGGCCTATATCTGCGCGGTCAACGGCAACGCCGCCGGCGGCGGCTACGAGCTGGCGCTCGCCGCCGATCACATCATGCTGGTCGACGACCGCCGCTCGGCCGTGGCATTGCCGGAAACGCCGCTGCTCGCCGTGCTGCCCGGCACCGGCGGGCTCACCCGCGTCACCGACAAGCGCAAGGTGCGGCGCGACCGCGCCGACATGTTTTGCTCGATCGAGGAGGGCGTGCGCGGCACCAGGGCGGTGGAATGGCGCCTGGTCGACGAGGTGGTGCCGAATTCGAAATGGAAAGATACGATTGCCGCCCGCGCCCGCGAGATCGCCGCGCGCTCCGACCGGCCGACGGACGCCAGGGGCATCAGGCTGAACCCGATCGAGCGCAAGATCGATGGCGATCGCGTCGGCTATTCGCATGTGGACGTGGAGATCGACCGCGCGCGCGGGCTTGCCACCGTCACCGTGCGCGGACCGGGCGACTCCGTGCCGGCTTCCGTCGACGCCGCGCACGCGCTCGGCGACAGGTTCTGGCCGCTTTCCGTTGCCCGCGAACTCGAGGATGCCGTCCTGCATCTGCGTTCCAACGAGCGCGAGATCGGCGTCGTCCTCTTCCGCACCGACGGCAACGCGGAGGCCGTGCTCGCGCACGATGATTTCCTCGCCAAAGCCAATGGCGACTGGCTGATGCGCGAGATCCGCCATTACCTCAAGCGCGTCCTGAAGCGCATCGACGTCACCGCCAAGAGCTTCATCGCGCTGATCGAGCCGGGCTCCTGCTTCGCCGGCACGCTGGCCGAGCTCGCCTTTGCCGCCGACCGCTCGCTGATGCTCATCGGCACGCGGGAAGGTGACAACCGCAAGCCGGCAGCGATCACGCTGGGCGAAGCGAATTTCGGCTTCTACCCGATGGGCAACGGGCTGACGCGCCTGCAGACGCGTTTCCTCGGCGAGCCGCAAACGCTCGACACGGTCAGGGGCAGGATCGGTGAGGCGATCGAGGGGGAGGAGGCTGCCGAGCTGGGGCTCGTCACCACGGCCTACGAGGATTTCGACTGGGACGACGAGCTGCGCATCCTGCTGGAGGAGCGGACCAGCTTCTCGCCTGACGCCATGACCGCCATGGAGGCCAATCTGCGCTTCGCCGGTCCGGAGACAATGGAAACGAAGATTTTCGGGCGGCTGACCGCCTGGCAGAACTGGATCTTCCAGCGGCCCAACGCCATCGGCGAGCAGGGCGCGCTCAAGCTCTACGGCTCGGGCGTGTCGCCAACCTTCGCAAAAGAAAGGGTGTAGCCATGACCATGGCAGCAGTCGACTATGACGGTCTGATCCCCAACAACGTGGCGCTCGGGCAGGACGTGCGCGTCAAGCGTGCGCTGGAAAAGTGGCATCCCGGCTACATCGGCTGGTGGATGGACATGGGGCCGGAGGGCTTCCAGAACGCGCTGGTCTATCTGCGCACGGCCATCGGCGTCGATCCCAAGGGCTGGGCCAAGTTCGACTATGTGCGCATGCCGGAATACCGCTGGGGCATCCTGCTGGCGCCGCAGCACGACGGCCGCAAGATCCCCTTTGGTTCGCACAAGGGCGAGGACGCCTGGCAGGACGTGCCCGGCGAATACCGCGCCATGCTGCGCCGCCTGGTGGTGATCCAGGGCGATACCGAGCCGGCCTCGGTCGAGCAGCAGCGCCATCTCGGCAAGACCGCGCCTTCGCTCTATGACATGCGCAATCTGTTCCAGGTCAATGTCGAGGAGGGCCGTCACCTCTGGGCGATGGTCTACTTGCTGCAGAAATTTTTCGGCGCCGACGGCCGTGACGAGGCCGAAGCGCTG
>CAZUDR010000609.1:0-2009 GCA_964618715.1 uncultured Undibacter sp.
GCTTGTTGCGCGCAATTCGCGTCGCAGGGCAAGCAGTGCGTCGCTACTGCGCCACCATATTGTAGATCCAGGCGATGACAGCACCGGCGACGAGGCCGTCGACGAAGGCCCAGACCGCGCCGATGATGGCGCCCAGGATGGAGCCGTCGTAGCCGAGGTAGAACGAGCCCAGCACGTTCACCAGCGCGACGCCCCAGTCGAACATGGCAAAGATGCCGGCGAAGAACACATAGGCCGCCCACAGCACGCCGATGGCGATACCGAGCGGCACGGGCTGAATTCTGTTGTCCATGGTCACCTCCGCGTGTTTCGAGACGCGCCGACAGCGGGAGACGGTGCACAATACCCGAGTCGCAGCCACCGTCCTACGGACGGACGCCGACCTTGCTCAAACCCTCGAGGTAGTGGCCAAAGTTGCCGGGATCACTGAAAAGGTGCGTCGTCCTGACGAACGACAAGGTAAAGTCGGGACGCAGCTTCACCAGCTGATCGAGCGTGTGGCGTGCCTCATCCAGCCTGCCGAGTTGCCCCAAGGAGGCAATCAGCACGGCAAAGCGGGACCACTGAATCCTCGGCTGCTGGATCGCCTTCCTGGCCCAATCAACCGCTGCTTCGTAATTTTTTGTGAAGTACATGGCGTCCGCCAGCCTGACCAGCACCGAGCCCATGTTCGGATCGTACGGGCTCAGACGCATGGCGGATTTCAGGTACGGGACCGCCTCTTCCGGCCGACCCGAGAACACGAGGACGGCGCCCATTCCGTAGTGCGCAAGCGCGAGACTGGGATTGAGTTCAAGCGCCGTCGTCAGCTCGATGATGGCGGGGGCATGCTCGCGCCGCATGTAATGTGTGCGTCCGAGCGTGCAATGGGCGCCGGCGTCCTCGGGATCGAGCGCGACCGCCCGAAGGGCCGGCGCAATCGCACGCTCGCGGTTGTCGGCAATCGACTCGGCGAAGCCGTAGACGCATTCGTAATAGAGCGATTCCGAAACGCCCGAATAGGCAGGCCCGAGCTCCGGATCCATTTCGATCGCCCGTTCGAAGAAGCCCCGGGCCGAGGCGAGATCAGGCTTGGTGAATTGATAAAGATCGGACATGCCATGCTGATAGACCTCCCAGGCATCGAGGTTACCCGGCTTCTTCGACCTGGCACGCTGGCGTTCGAGCTTGCCCAGGGTCGGCTCCAGAGCGCCCACGACCGTCGCGGTGATCTCGTCCTGCAGGTCGAAAACATTGGACAACTCCCGATCATAGCGTTGCGCCCAGAGCTGCGTTCCCGTCTCTCCGTCGGACAGCTGTACGTTGATGCGGACGCGATCGCGGTCCTTTCGCACGCTGCCCTCGAGGATGTAGCGGACGCCAAGGTCCAAAGCGACGCGCTTCACGTCGATCGCCTGCCCCTTGTAGGTGAAGCTTGAGCTTCGCGCCGTAACAAAGAACCAGCGCACGCGCGACAGCCCGGTGATGATCTCCTCGGTCATCCCGTCGGCGAAATACTGTTGTTCGGGATCGCCGCTGATGTTCGCGAACGGCAGCGCGGCAATCGACGGACGCCCCGTCAGCCTGGTATCGGAAAGCTCGTGAGCGACCTTGGCCGGGGCCGCGACTGCCTGCGGTTTGGGCTGCGCCGGCGGTCGCGTCGCCGGCGGCCGGGCCGCCGATTCCCTGGCTTCGCGCCACGCCGCCGCGAGCCGCATCTCACTGTCGGCTCCGATATCCCTGAAAAGCCGCAACGCCGTTTCATACTGCTGTTCGGCCTCCCCGCGCCGGCCCGCCGCCATCAGCAGCCCGAGCATCGCGGCCTGCGCCGTCTCGTTGAGCGGGTCGATCTGGACCAGGCGCCGCGCAAACGGCAACGCGGCCTCGGCATTGTCACGGTGTCGCTCCACCAGCAGCGAGAGAATCTGCGATTGCAGCCGACGGGCGTTCTCCCGCTCGGCAAGGCACCAGGCCTGAAATTCCGGCTGGTTTGACAGGTCATTGCCTTCGAGAAAGTCCGCACGGAACAG
>CAZUDR010000610.1:0-2002 GCA_964618715.1 uncultured Undibacter sp.
GGTTTTATGGTATTTCGCCGGCAAGGTAGATTTTTCCTCGTCACGGGTCTGTGCCATATTGATTCGGCATATTCCCCGGGCCGGCGTTGACCCTGAAATCTCATGGCAAAAGACCTCGATCCGCTCAAACTATCCTCCCCCCGCATCTTCTTGTTCCGGATGCTCGTTTTCATCGTCCTGGGCGGGCTGGTGGCCTTCGTCCTGCACAGCCAGGTGCAGGTCGCCTTCATGGCCAATCCGAGCCTGAACGGGCTGATCCTGGCGGTCCTGTTCATCGGTATCATCCTGTCGTTCCGCCAGGTGATCCGGCTCTATCCCGAGATCTCCTGGGTCAACAATTTCCGCCTCGCCGATCCCGGCCTCGCGGTCGAGCGGCCGCCGGTGCTGCTGGCGCCGATGGCCGCGATCCTGGGCAGCCGGATCGGCCGCATGGCGGTGTCGGCGCAGCTGATGCGCAGCATCCTCGACTCGATCGCCACCCGCCTCGACGAAGCGCGCGACATTTCGCGCTACATGACCGGACTGCTGGTGTTCCTCGGCCTGCTCGGAACCTTCTGGGGCCTCATCGCCACGGTGAGTTCGGTCGGTGACGTGATCCAGGGACTCAGGGGGACCGGCGACGCCGTCAGCATGTTTGACTCCCTGCGCGAAGGCCTGGCCGCTCCGCTCGGCGGCATGGGCATCGCCTTCTCGTCCTCGCTGTTCGGCCTCGCCGGCTCTCTCATTCTCGGGTTTCTCGACCTGCAATCGAGCCAGGCGCAGAATCGTTTCTACACTGAACTTGAGGACTGGCTTTCGACCACCGTCTCCGACCAGGCTGCCGAGCCCGGTGCCGCAATCGGCGTGACCGGCGAAGTCCGCTCGGCGCTCGACCGCTTGCGCGACGCGGTGAACGAGGCCGGCGGCAGCAAGGCCGCCTCCACCGCCATGTCAAATCTGGCGGAGGCGATCCAGGGTCTCGTGCACCACATGCGCACCGAGCAGCAGATGATCCGCGACTGGGTCGACGCCCAGGCCGAGCAGCAACGCGAGATCAAGCGGCTTCTGGAAGTGATGGTGCGCGAAAATGTGAACCGGTGAACGACGCCGGGTAAATCCCGCACCGGATGCCTGCATTCGCCGGCATGAGCAAAGGGATGTGACGAGCGCGCAGGAGAAAAGGTTTCAATGGCCCTTGCACGCATGCGCCGCAATGAAGGCGGCCTGAACTACTGGCCGGGATTCGTCGACGCGCTGTCGACGCTGATCCTGGGCATCATCTTCCTGCTCACCGTATTCGTGGTGATCCAGTTCTATCTGCAGCAGGAGGTCGCCGGCAAGGACACCGCGCTCACCCGCCTCAACGCGCAAATCGCCCAGCTCACCGAACTGCTCTCGCTGGAAAAGTCCGACAAGACCGATCTGCAGGATCAGCTCGCCCAGTTGCGCGCAACGCTGTCCACCACCGAGGATGAGCGCGCCCGCTACCAGAGCCTCCTCGAGGGCGCCGGGGCCGGCGAGGAAAAGGCACAGAACAGGATCGACGTGCTCTCGGGTGAACTGGAAGGACAGAAGAAGATTTCTGCGCGTGCGCTGGCGCAGGTCGAGGTGCTCAATCAGCAGATCGCCGCATTGCGCCGCCAGCTCGGGGCACTGGAGAGCGCGCTCGACCTGTCCGAACAGAAAAACAAGCAGGCGCAGGGCCGCATTACCGAATTGGGTCAGCGGCTCAACGTGGCGCTTGCGGAACGCGTCAAGGAGCTGTCGCGCTACCGGTCCGACTTCTTCGGCAAGCTGCGCGAGATTCTCGGCAACCGGCCGGATGTGCGTATCGTCGGCGACCGATTCGTCCTGCAGTCAGAACTGTTCTTCGATACCGGCAGGGCCGACATGAAGCCGGAGGCGCTGACAGAACTCGACCAGGTAGCCACCGCACTGATCGGACTGGAGAAGGAGATCCCCACCGACATCCCGTGGGTGCTGCGCGTCGACGGCCACACCGACGTCAGGCCGACGGGTACCG
>CAZUDR010000611.1:0-2001 GCA_964618715.1 uncultured Undibacter sp.
CACCTGTACGCGGACACCGAAGGCATCTCGACGGGACCCGACCACGACAACGTCGTAGGCCGGCTTCAGCCCCGCGTGGGGAATGGACAACAGCTCCTGCATGGTCCCTCAATAGCGCAGATCAGCAAGGTTTCCCAAGCGCTTATGCTGAATGCCTCAGCATCAATTCAAATCACGGTCGCGCGAGAGCCACTTTGCCCGGCAAGAGGCAGTCTTTATCGTCTGAGACGGACAACAATGTGGAGAGAAACCCGATGATTGCGCGATGGATTTGTGCCGGCCTGATGGCCGCATTCCTGGCGGCGTTCATGATCGCCGGTGGCGATCATCAGGCTCGCGCCGCCGAGACCAAGACCGCGATCTTTGCCGGCGGGTGCTTTTGGTGCGTCGAGGACGCGTTCGACAAGATCGATGGCGTGACCGAGACCGTGTCAGGCTATGCGGGCGGCACCACGCCGGATCCAAACTATGGCAGCCACAAGGGCTACGTCGAGGCAGTGAAGGTCACCTACGATCCGTCGAAGGTGACCTACGCGAAACTGCTCGACCATTTCTGGCACAATATCGATCCGTTTGATCCGTCGGGACAGTTTTGCGACAAAGGGCTGGCCTACCGCACGGTCGTGTTCGTGTCGGATGACGCCGAGAGAAACCTCGCGGAAAAAACCAAGAGCCAGATTGCCGAGCGCTTCGGCAAGAGCGTGGCGACGGAGATCAGACCGACGACGACGTTCTACGACGCCGAGGACTATCACCAGGATTACCACAACACGAATCCCGTCAGCTACAAGTTCTACAAATGGAACTGCGGGCGGGCGCAACGGCTCGCCGAGATCTGGGGCGACAAGCACAGCTGACAAAAAGAAAGGGGCCGCAAGCGGCCCCCTTCTGGCAGATGCCTTTAACGCAGGCTGTTAGCCGTTGCCGCGCAGCTTGAACTTGCCGAGCAAGCCCGTCTTGCCGACGGACATTTTGTAGTGCTCCTTGCACTCCTTCTTCCAAGCATGCCGCATTTTGCGGTCGTTCGGGTACTGCATTTTGGCGGCGTCCCCGCAGCTCATCCCGTCAACCATCGCGGCATCGGCCGGGACCGGCATCGCCATCGCGGTGCCGGCAGCAATCACGGTGGCAGCGGTCGCCACGAGAATCTTATTCAGCATTTATGTAACTCCTATCGTTGTTCGGCCCGGCACGTGATGCGACGGGGCTTGCACGAAGCTTGTGAAACGTTTGTGTCGCCGAGTTGATCCTGGAAAGCGCAAACGTCTTACATGCGGCAAATTTGAGGCGACACGCGCACAACAAAAGAAAGGGGCCGCAAACGGCCCCTTTCCTCACCTTCGACTAGCGCGAGGGCTAGCTCTTGAGCTTGTTCAGAAGGCCCTTGCCGGTGGCGGCCTTCCAGGCCTTCTTGCACTGCCTCTTCCACTTCAGGCGGTCGATGATGCTATCGGGATACTTCATCTTCGCGGCATCCTCGCAAGTGATCGCGGCCTGCGCGGGAACCGTCGCCGTCATTGCGGTGCCGGCGAGGATCAAGGTGGCGGCGGTGGCCAAGAGAACTTTCTTCATTTATCGACTCCTATCGTCGTTGGATCCGGCGCTCCGTGTTCATGATGCGGACGGGCCGGTGCGCGAAGCGAGTGAAACCATTTCGTCCGTTCGTTGATCCCTCTTCATGCGGATCGCCCCGGACAATGAGAAAGGGGGCCTTGCGCAAGACCCCATTTCCCGAAACTCGACCTCAAGTCAAATGAAACCTTAGTTGCCCGTGACCATTTTCCAGTGCTCCTTGCATGCCTTCTTCCAGGCACGGCGAGCCTTGCGGTCGTTCGGGAACTCCATCTTGGCTGCATCCTTGCAGGTCATGCCGACCATGACGGCGGCCTCAGCGGGGACGACCTGAAGGGGAAGCGTCGCCGCAGAGACGAGACCTGCCGCGAATGCGGCGAGAAGAAATTTCTTGAACATGGTTATTCTCCAATCGGTTGGGGCATTCGT
>CAZUDR010000612.1:0-1998 GCA_964618715.1 uncultured Undibacter sp.
CAGACCTGGGGCGGGCCGATCCGGGACGTGCGTGCCGGCGATACGGTCTGGATTCCGCCGGGCGAGAAACACTGGCACGGCGCCACGCCGGACATGGCCATGGAACACATCGCCATGCAGGAGCACCAGAACGGCGAGCACGTGACGTGGCTGGAACCGGTCACCGACGAGCAATATCTCGGCAAGTAGTGGGGTAATGCGCGGGCATGGTGTCGCAGGGGGGCCTGCGCCGGAATAGGGAATGGAAGCGGGGGTTCTCCATTCCCGATGGCGCCTTGCCGTCGAAATCGAAAGGACCTCCGCAATGCAGATTATTCGGGTGAGCGTGCCGCTGGTGGCATGCCTGTTTCTGTCGCTCGGCACGCTGCCGGCCGCGGCGCAGTCGGCCGACATGACCTTCTTCATCACCAGCGAGGGGCCCGGCAAGGGTGGTGACCTCGGCGGCCTCGACGGTGCCGACGCTCATTGTCAGCAACTGGCCGCTGCGGTCGGGGCGGGCGGCAAGACCTGGCGCGCCTATCTCTCGACGCAAGGTGACAATGCCGTGAATGCGCGCGACCGGATCGGGAGCGGGCCGTGGCAGAATGCCAAGGGTGTTGTTGTCGCCGCCAGCGTTGCCGACCTGCATAGCGAGAACAACAAGCTCAACAAGCAGAACAGCCTGTCCGAGAAGGGCGAGATGATCAACGGCCGCACCGAAACGCCCAATCGCCACGACATCCTCACCGGCTCGCAGCCCGACGGTACCGCGTTCCCGGCCGGCGAGGATCGCACCTGCAGCAACTGGACCAGCGGCACCAAGGGCGCGGCCATGGTCGGCCACCACGACCGCGTGGGCCTGCGCGACGACGCGCCGTCGAAGTCGTGGAACACGTCGCATGCCTCGCGCGAGCCGCGCGATGGCTCGGCTCCCGGTCAGGGCTGCACCCAGGCGGCGCTGCGCGGCACCGGCGGCGACGGGCTGTTCTACTGCTTCGCGGCGAACTGACGCCGCCCGCCTGCCATTGAATGCGTGATGGCCGGAACACGCCTTGTGCCGGCCATCCGCATCTTGCTTGAATGCATGGAACGCGATGGGGATGCCCGCGACGGGCGCGGGCATGATCCCGGGGACGTCCATGCGCTACCAGTTCTATTACTGGCCGGAGATTCAGGGGCGCGGCGAATTCGTCCGGCTGGCGCTGGAGGACGCCGGCGCCGCCTATGACGACGTGGCCCGCAAGCCGGGCGGCATGGACCGCATGATGGCGATGATGGAGGGACGGCGCGACAGGCGTCCGCCCTTTGCGCCGCCGTTCCTGAAGGCGGGCAAACTGGTGATCGCGCAGACGGCGGAGATCCTGTTCTGGCTCGGCCCGCGCCTGAAGCTCGCGCCCCGCGCCGAGGTCGACCGGCTGTGGCTGCACCAGCTGCAGCTCACCGTCGCGGATTTCGTCAAGGAGGCCCATGACACCCACCATCCGCTCGGCGGCGAGTTCTATTACGAGGACGCGAGGACAGAGGCGAAGCGCTTCACCGAAAATTTCCTCTCGGTGCGGGCGCCTAAATATCTCGGCTATTTCGAGACGGTGCTGAAGAAAGGCGGCGGTCCCTGTGCGCTCGGGCGCAAGGTGACCACCATGGACCTGTCGCTGTTCCAGATCGTCGAGGCGTTGCGGTATGCCTTTCCCAACGCCATGCGCGGGTTCGAGCGCGACCTGCCGCGTGTAGTCGAGGTGCATAACCGGGTGGCGGAACGCGCGAACATCAGGACATACATGGCTTCACCGCGCCGCATTCCGTTCAACGAGAGCGGTGTGTTCCGGCATTACCCGGAGCTGGACACGTAGGAAGCGGCGCGGCGTCTTGCGCTTCACACGCGGGAGAGGGACGAGAGCGCGCTGCACTGACGGAGAATAACGTCACCCCTCCGCCTGCAGTGTCTTGCCGCCGGCCGTGACCGGCTTGGCGTCGACCAGCGCGACCGGCGGTTCCATCGGCGTGTGAATGAAGTAGGGG
>CAZUDR010000613.1:0-1975 GCA_964618715.1 uncultured Undibacter sp.
TCTTGAGCGTGCGCCGGGCTCGGCGGCTGGTGCGTGCGGCCACGGCCTCGGCCAGCTGTTCCACGACGAGCCCAATATCGTCCACGTCGGCCGCCCCGGCGAAGGCATCGTCCTAAAGCCCGGCATGTTCTTCACCGTGGAGCCGATGATCAATATCGGGCGCCCGCATGTGAAGGTACTGTCCGACGGCTGGACCGCGGTTACGCGCGACCGTTCGCTGTCGGCCCAGTTCGAGCACACCGTGGGCGTTACCGACGACGGTGTGGAGGTCTTCACCTTCTCGCCCGCCGGCCTCGACAAGCCGCCTTACACGCGCTGACACCGTCGCCTGCAGGCGATTGCGCGACGGAGAGGGGGGAGGATGCGCGCCGCCTGGATTGCCTTCGCGATCACGTCTGCTTTCTTTCTGTTCGAATTCGTCGCCCGGATCGAGCCGGGGCTCGCCACCCACTCCATCGCGCAATTCTATGGCCTGAGCGACGCTGACCTCGGCACGCTGGCGAGCCTGTACTTCTGGGTTTATGCGCCGATGCAGATCGTGGTCGGTGTAATGCTCGACCGCTACGGCTCACGCCGGCTGGTCCTGCTCGGCACCTTCACCTGCGCCGGCGGCACGCTCCTGTTCGCCGCTATTAGCAGTGTTTTCGTCGGCGGGTTCGGCCGTGGACTCACCGGCTTCGGCGGCGCCTTCGCCTTCGTTGCGGCGCTCTGGGTGGTCAATAACTGGTTCACCCCCGAGCGCTTTGCGCTGTTGTCGGGCATCGTCAATGCGGTGGGCATGGTCGGCGCAGCGATCGGCGCCGTCGCGCTGTCCGACCTCATCACGCTGGCCGGCTGGCGCGAGGTTTTCCTCGGCACCGGCGTGGCCGGGATGGCACTCTTTGTCATTGCGTTTCTCTTCCTGCGCGAGCCGCAATCGCCGGCCACGACGGCGACCACGGCGCCGGCCGAGCACATCCGCCAGGCCCTTGCCGGCGTGCTCGGCCATTCGCGCATCTGGATCATCGCCATGGTCAGCCTGCTCTACTACATGCCGGTCAACGTCTATGCCGGCCTGTGGGGCACGACCGAACTGATGAAGGATCATGGCCTCTCGCGTGTGACCGCGGAGACTGCGGTGTCGATGATCTTCTGGGGCACCGCTGTCGGCAGCATCGCCGGCGGCTGGCTGTCGGACTGGCTTGGCCACCGGAAATATCTCGTCTTCGCCGGCGCCATTCTCACCGGCCTCGCCTATGCCGGCGTACTTTATCTGCCGGGCGGCGCGACAATGGTGGGCGCACTGCTGTTCGCCGCCGGCCTGTTCGGCGGACTGGAGATGCTCTGCTTTGCCATGGCCAAGGAAGGGCAGTCGAATGCGCTGGTCGGCACCGCGGTTGCCTTCGTCAACATGGTCGGCATCGCCGGCGCGCTCATCTTCCAGCCGCTGGTCGGCTACATCGCCGACCTCAGCGGCGGCGATTTCCACATCGCCCTCACCTCGGTGCCGATCTGTGCGGCGCTCGCCGCGCTGCTGGTGCTGACGCTGCCGGAGTACCGCCACCCCGACCACCTGCCCGGCGCCCGCACGCCGCGGGAAGCCGGAACAGCCGCTGCGGCCGCCTGACGATTTACTACCCTCCCCGATTGTAATTTACTGATATACAATTAATCCGCGAGGGAGGGGAAGCGCGTTTCCATGGCCGCAAGGACCAGCGCCGACGGCCCCAAAACGGGCCTGTCCGAGGCGCCGCCGCACTATCACGGCCACCGCGAGCGCCTGCGCCGCCGTTTCCGCGAAGCCGGACCCGACGCGCTGGGCGACTACGAGCGGGCCGAACAGATGGGCCGCGACCTGGTGGCCCGGGGCTATGGGGCGGACAACTGGGTCCGCCTGGCCATGATGCACCTGAGCCGCGGCGAGTTCGGGCCGGCAGCCGAAGCCTACGAGAAGGCGCTCGCTGTCGCCGAAAAGGTGCCGCAGGCCGAGCTCGTC
>CAZUDR010000614.1:0-1975 GCA_964618715.1 uncultured Undibacter sp.
CCGTACCACAGACATACGCGCCGGCTCTGGCTGAAGCCGGGCGAGATCGTGAAGGTCGATGTCGAGATCTGGCCGACCTCGATGGTGTTCAAAAAGGGCCACCGCATCAGGCTGGACGTGCAGCCGCGCGACGGCATCGGCAGCCAGGGCTACATGCACTATCACGCCGACTACAACACCGGCACCAATACGATTTATGCAGGCGGCAAGTACGAATCCTGGCTGCTGCTGCCGGTCATTCCGGCATAGTATTCGCTGTCGAGGAAAGCGACATTCAATCCCGGAGACTTCACGCCAGGATCAGTGCAGCGTTTGCACGCGGCGAGGAAATATGGCCATGAAGCTTGTCGATCATTCGCTGCAGCCGCCTGAGGACTGGCGCGAGGGCGTGACGACGGTCATGCTCGTGTCTGCATTGACGGGCGCGTCCCAGCTCTGCATCTTCGATCAGTACTGCGCGCCCGGACTTGGGGCACCGATGCATCTGCACGCCGTCGAGGAGGTTCTGAGCGTTATCGAGGGCGAGGCGGACGTATGGCTCGGCGACGAGCGACAGCGCGTCACGACCGGCCAGTCGGTGATCATTCCTGCCGGCCACCGTCATGGATTTACGAACGTCGCAGAGACGACACTGCATGTTCGCGCGACTCTGGCCGCCCCGATATTCGAGGCCAGCTATGACAACCGCGCCGAACTGTCTCGCCGGTTCGTACCGCGCGCCCCGGTCAGAAGCTGACGCACGGCGGCATTGCGACAACAGGCAAACCCGGGACTGCCCGATGTCCGCTTTCTGGGGTAGCGCGGACCTGTAGCGGACAAGCGGTGGATGTCGACTTTTGACCCGGAGCGGACGTCGGCCTCAAGGAACTGCGTGCGCAGCCTTCGCAGCGACCCACCTGATGTCCGCTTTCAAGGGCAAAGCGAAGTTACAGCGGACTTGCCACGGATATCCGCGAGTGACCCGAAGCGGACATCGGGTCTTGCCCGTCTTGGCGGCTTGCGGTCAGCCGTTATGATCGGCCGGTCATGGCCAACGACGATCCTGCGTGGATATACGAAACACAGCTCGTCCCGGCAATTTTTGAGCCTTGGGCGCGGGTCTTGATCGATCTCGCGCGCCCCGGTCCAGGCGAGCGTATTCTCGACGCGTGCTGTGGAACAGGGGTGGTTGCGAGGCTCATCGCGCCCATGGTGGGCCGTGCCGGAATGACTGTCGGGCTGGATTTCGACGCGCGCATGATCGCTATGGGCCAACGTCTGAGCCCCGATGTCGAATGGCGGCTCGGTGATTTGCAGCAACTTCCTTTTGCTGATGCGGGTTTCGATCTCGTCATTTGCCAGCAGGGACTGCAATTCCTCCCCGATCGCGAGGCCGGGCTGAAGCAGATTTATCGTGTCTTGCGTCCAGGCGGACGGATTGTGGTCGCTGTCTGGACCGAACTTGCAAAGTCGCCCGCCCACGCGATTCTGTTCGATGTCATGGGCGCCACATTGGGCGTGGATATGAGCAGGCCGCCAGCGTGGTCCCTTCCGGATGAAAGCCAGCTCAGGACGCTCGTTTTGTCGGCTGGATTTTCCGACGTCGAAACATCGGTCAAGACTCTCCCCGCAAGGTTTCCGTCGGCACGCCAATTTGTGGAGGTCATTGTCGAGGGCAGCTCGAAGATAACGCGGCAAATGCTCGCGCGACTGCCAAATGAACGAAAGACCGCCTTTATTGATGATGTCGCGGCGCGATTACGCGGCTATGAAACTGACAACGCTCTGGAGGTCCCGATGGAATCCAGAATGGTGACTGGTTGCAGAGGTTGAGTGATCGAGTTGCAGTTTGGACCGGATCACCAAAGCCTGCCTGGTGTGTAGCGCAGAACCGGATCAGGCCTGCCCGGGCGCGTCGATCGCGGCCAGCACGCGCGGCGGCGACATCGGCAACTCGGTCAGCCGTCGGCCGATTGCCCGCTCGATCGCGTTGGCG
>CAZUDR010000615.1:0-1968 GCA_964618715.1 uncultured Undibacter sp.
AGAGATTGCCGCCGCCGATTTTCACCAGGAACAGGGTGAGCGCGAAACCGCCGCCGCTCTTGTTGAGGATGCCGATGACAAAGCCCGCCGCGGCAACGATCAGCACCAGTTCGGTGGTGGCAATGCCGGCGTCCCAGAACGAGGCACAGAAGCTGCGCAGGTTCATGCGCTTGCCCTTGTAGCTGCGCAGCGCGCCGAGAATCATGATGGCGCCGATCGCGTAGAGAGCGGCGATCTCCGCTTCGACGTGCATGGCGTAAAGGGCATAAAGCAGCACGGCGAACGGCACGATGAAGTGCCAGCCCTGGGTCAGCACCGTGCGTGCCTTGGGCAATTGCTCGGCGACGAACTTGATGCGGTCACGCGCGGCCACCATGTCGACCTGCACGAAGATCGCGAAATAATAGAGCAGGGCCGGAATAAGGGCGGCGATGACAATGTCGGCGTAGTCCATCTCGAGAAACTCGGCCATCAGGAATGCCGCCGCGCCCATGATCGGCGGCATGAACTGGCCGCCTGTGGAGGCATTGGCCTCGATCGCACCGGCCTCGACGTCCGAGTAGCCGGATTTGGTCATCAGCGGGATGGTCACCACGCCGGTGGTGGTGACGTTGGAAATCGCACTTCCCGAGATCGAGCCGAACAATGCGGAGGCCACGACCGAGACCTTGGCGGCACCGCCCCGGCGGTAGCCCATGGTGGCCGACGCGATGTCGGTGAAGAATTCGCCCCCGCCGGTGTTGAACAGTGCCTGGCCCATGAAGATGAAGATGACCACGACGGTGGTGGCCACGCCGAGCGGAATGCCGATCAGGGCGTTGGTATCGAAGGCGAGGTAGATCGCGAGCTGTTCAAGATCGGTGTGCGTGCCGGTCAGCGGCGCCGGCACGAAATGGGCGAGCAGGCCATAGATCATGAAGGCAATGACGATGATGAACAGCGCCCAGCCGGAGACGCGGCGCAGGCCCTCCATCACCAGCAGGACGACGATCGTCCCCAGCACCAGCATGATTGGCGGCGTATAGGCCGCGTTGAGCAGAAACCACTCGTAGTACCAGGAGATGTAGAAACTGACCGCCAGCATGATCAGGGCGCAGGCCCAGTCATACCAGGGCGGCGCGGAGTTCTTCTGCCGGGTGTAGCGGATCGTGAGATAGACGACCGCGCCGGCGAGCCCGAGGCAGAGCAGCAGGAACTGCTCCTTGAAGACGGCGTAGCCGAGCCTGCTCGGCACCTGGAAGGCCCAGCCAATGGCGAGGACCACGAACAGCGCGCCGCAAAGGCGTGCCAGCCACAGCGCGGCCGTCGCCCGCTCGGGTCTGGCGTCCGTGGCTGGGCTCGTCAATCGCCAAACTCCTGGCTGGGCCGCCGCTTTCCCGGCCGGCCCCGCGGCCGGCCGGGTGCGCTCTCAATCCGTCATTTCTCGGGCCAGATGCCCAGTTCCTTGTACGCCTTGATGGCGCCGGGATGGTACGGCACCGTACTCTTGCGCACCATATTCTTGGGATTGAAGCGGGCAAAGGCGCCCAGCGCCTTGGTCAGATCCGGCTTGCCTTCGTAGATTGTCTTGACGACCTTGTAGACGACGTCGTCGGGCACATCCTTGTTGGTGAACATGGCGACGTCGATCGCGATCAGGGTCGTCGGGTCGTCCTCGACGCCCGTGGCGTTCTTGTTCGGCTTGATTTTCACGGTACGTGCGGTCGGCAGCGCGTCTCCGGCCTTGTCGTCGGCATTGTCGGCGGTGCCGGTCGACAGATAGCGCCAGCCGCCCGGAATCTTGGCCATGGCTTCCTTGCCGATGCCGGAGTTGAACGGGATGTAGGCCGCATCCGTGCGGCCTTCCATAAATGCCTTTACGCCGACAACGAAGTTCGGCATCGGAACCTTGACCACGTCGGATTCCTTCAGGTCGGCCGCAGCCATCCAGGCACCCTGCAGATAGGCGAATATGCGGCCCGAGCTATA
>CAZUDR010000616.1:0-1963 GCA_964618715.1 uncultured Undibacter sp.
CAGGGCCACCACCGGAGGCACGCCGCATGGAAAGAGCGCACCGGGAGCGGTACGAAGGCCTCCGCCTGCGGAGTCACCTGGACCTTCGACGGGCGACACCGCGCCAGGCGCGGCAGTCCCAGACTCCGGCCAGGCACCGTCGGGAGCGCCGGCCGGTAGCGCTGCGGCCTGCACGAATGGCATGGTTGGAACACCGCCCAACTGTTCGTGCCCTGAGAGTTCCGAATTGCTTGGCGGCAATTGCGTTCACTACACCGCGACCTGTAGCAACGGTCTTCCCGCCGATGCAGCTCCGCAGCAATGTCCGAAAGCCGAGCAGAAACTTGCCTGCAAAGCGCGCAGCGACGGGCTGAAAGACTGCTGCTGCATCACTTACGACAAATTCTAGGTACCGGCCCGAACGTTACATGAAATAGACCGTGCCGAGGCCGACCAACAGTGTTGCGGCTGTGGCAATGAGCAGCGGCTTGGCGAAGGAAAAACCGGCCAGAACGACGGCGATACCACATTTCACGATCGTATTGGCGAGCGCGGCGATCACGATGGCGATCATAGCGATGCGGGCCTCTCCGCTCTGCGCGAATTCGGACATTGAGAGCGTGATGGCGTCAACATCGGCCAGTCCGGAAATCGCCGCCAAGGCATAGAGGCTGCTTGGAGAGAAATTCTCTTCGGCAATCTTGACGGCGACAAGTACCACGGCGAAGAACGCAGCGAACTTTGCCGCTGCCGTCAGGCTGAACGGATTTTGAAAGCTCACGTCCCCTTTAACTGCGGCACCGTCGATCCCGCCGCCGCGATAGTATAGAGACATCGCAATGATACCGACGATCACGGCCATGGCCACGAAGGGTATAAGCAACTGCGGAAGCAGCGCACGGTTGACCGCCGCTACCAGCACAATGACGCGTACGAACATGACAAACCAGGCAAGCAGAATGCCGCACGTAAGGGGAGCCATATTTTGCGGATGGTCCCGGCCTTCCTTGGAAAAGGACAGCGCCACGGCTGTCGACGACACGAGGCCTCCGGTCAAGCCGGTCAGCGCAGTTCCGCGGGCCGGACCGAGCAGCCGGGTCAAGACATAGCCTATAAGCGACAACCCCGAGATCAGGATCACGAGCAGCCACAGATCATAGGGATTAAGTGCACCCCACGGATCGATGGGCCGGTCGGGCAGAAGCGGAAGCGCGATGAACGTCGCGATCAGGAGGCGTAAGCCGGCATAAACGTCATCCCAGCCGAGCTTGCCGACGAAGCCGTGCAGCGGCTGCTTATAGGCGAGCACCGCCGCCGTAACGACACCGAGGCCGATTGCGAGTTCCGGATAACCGAGCATCACCATTGCGCCCAGCATGAACACCACGACCGCGGCGATCTCGGTGGTAAGTCCGGTCGATTCCGGATGTGAACGAGCGGTCACGAAGTAACCCGTCGCCACGATGGCGCCGGCAATGATGATGCCTGCCGCCAAGATCCAAGGAGAGCCTGTGCTGCGCGTTAGCCATCCCGCCGCCGCGCCGAACAACGCAAGCAGGGTAAAGGTGCGCAAGCCGGCAACAACGCCGGCATCATCCTCCTCGGCTTTCCGCTTCTCGCGCTCGATCCCCACCAGAGCGCCCAGCAAAACGGCCATGGCAAAATCGAGCGCGACGTTGAGGAACTCCTGATAGGCCATCGTGTCCGTTGCGATGTTCCTAAGCTTTGTGCGGGCCGAGCGGCTGGCCGTGGCTGAACTCGATGATGTGGCCCGAAGGGTCCTTGACCGCACAGAGATAGCCGGTCGGCGGCGCATATTCGCGCGGCTCCCAGTGCAGACAATCTTCTTTGCGCGCGCGCTCGGCAATCCGGTCGATGTCCTCGCGCTCCGGCACGCCGAAGCCGTAATGGGTCATGTCGTCCTTGCCTTGATCATGACGCGGTCCACCGCCGAGCAGAACCAGCACGAAGTCGTTCTCCGCTC
>CAZUDR010000617.1:0-1940 GCA_964618715.1 uncultured Undibacter sp.
GCCGCCGCCGCCGTTCACATAGACCGTGTCGGCGGTCATGTAGGGGCATGCGTCCGAGCACATGAACAGCACCAGCTCGCCGATCTCGTCTGCCGTGCCGAAGCGGCCCATGGGGATATCGTCGAGCATCCGCTGCTTGAGCTCGGGCGAGGTTGCCGCCGCCGCGGCGAAGGCGGTGTCGACCGGCCCCGGCGAGATCGACAGGCAGCGGATGCCGTCCTTGGCGAATTCGCGCGCCACGCCCATGGTCATGGTGACCACCGCGCCCTTGGCGGCGGCGTAGTGCACCGACGTGCCGGGACCGCCGCGCCGGTGCGCCATCGAGCCGACATTGACGATGACGCCGAACCTGTTCTTCAGCATGTGCGGCAGCACCGCCTGCATGGCATAGAAGGTGCCTTTCACATTGAGGTCGAAGGTGCGCTCCAGCAGATCGTCGTCGATGTCGAGGAATTTCTTGCGCGCCAGTGCCGCGCCGGCGGAATTGAACAGGAAGTCAATACGGCCGAAGTCATTGAGCGCGAGTTCGATCATGTCGTGCACGGCGGCGCGCCGGGTCACGTCGATGGTCAGCCCCAGTGCCTGCGCGCCGGTCTCGAGCACCTTTTCCGCGGTCTCTGTCACGCCGGTTTCGCTGATGTCGGCGCAAACAACATTGGCGCCCTCGCGCGCGAAGATCAGCGCGGCGGCGCGGCCGATGCCGCTGGCGGCGCCGGTGATGACGATGGTTTTGCCGCGAAAGTAGTCGGGCGTCCCTGGCATGGCCTTTCCTTTGCACTTGTCGTGCCCGGCCTTGTGCCGGGCATCCACGACTTTGCTATTGTTCAGGACGCGGATGGCCGGGACAAGCCCGGCCATGACGGAGCAAGGGAGCCACCATGTCCACCCCGCCGCCTGTCGAATACGCCGACGCCTCGGCCGAGGTGCGCGCCGTCTACGACGACATCAGGCGCACGCGCAACGTGCCCGACGTCAACAATTTCTGGAAATATCTCGCCCGCGATCCGGCGACGCTGAAACGCACCTGGGAGAGCATCAGGGAGATCATGGCGCCGGGCGCGCTCGATCCGCTGACCAAGGAGATGGTCTATCTCGCCGTGTCGGTGACCAACGGCTGTGCCTACTGCATTGCCAGCCACACGGCGGCGGCGCGCAAGGCGGGCATGACGGAAGCGATGTTCGGCGAGCTGATGGCGGTCACCGGCATGGCCAACGAGACCAACCGGCTGGCCAACGGCTATCGCGTGCCGGTCGACGCGGCGTTCGATAACTGACCGCACCCGGCGCGCGGCGCGCGCCGGGTCGCGAAGGTCAGCTGGTCACGGCGACCGCTATTGCTGCGTGCCGCTGTCCGGCGCCCTGGCGGGGGGTGGCGTCGTCGGCACCGTGCCCTGCGGTTTCGGGGCGCTCTGGCTCGGGGTTGGTGAGCGGGCCGGCGGCGCTGCCGGGGCCTGGCCGGTGGTGGTCGTCGCCGGCGTACTTTGCTGCGGCGTGTTGCTGGCGGTCTCGGGTCCGCTCGAGTTCCAGCCGACGATTATGATGAAAGCGACCAGCACGACGACGGCAAGGCCGGCGATCCAGCCCCATGTGCTGTCGACGCCCTGGTCGCGGCGGCGCAGCGGATCGCGGAACTGCGGATCCTGCCGGCGCGGATCGGTATTGCGCGGATCTGTCATGACAATTCTCCATCGTCCGGATGGTCCGGGCCCATCCTGCGAAACAGGAAACCGGCAAAAGGTGGCGACAGTTCCGCCAGGAACAATGACAGGCAACCGAAAGGGCACTGCCGGCGATCAAAAACAGCACACTCTCTGCAATCAATTTCACGAGGCGGTTTCGCGGGTGACGGGCGGGGGAGCCAAGCCGGTAGCGGGATGCTATAGCCGCCCGCCTGACAGCCACCGGTCTTACCGATGCCCGCCGCCGAAACGCCCTCCGCA
>CAZUDR010000618.1:0-1939 GCA_964618715.1 uncultured Undibacter sp.
CACGGTGGCGTGGCTCTGGCCGGTCGACTGCACATTGAAGCCGATGATCAGCCGCTCGTCTTCGAAGGCGACCAGCGCTTCCTCCGTCGGCATCGCGCCGGCGTGCTCGAGCATGCAGGAGATGCCGATGCCGCGCAGGAGCTTGCGCCGCGCACTCTCGCGCTTGCGCTTGTTGAATCCTGCGTAGTCGGCCAGCTCCAGCGCCTTGTCGACGATGCCGGGAAAGTCGCCGCTGTCGTAGGTGTTGCCGACCGCGGTCTTGCACGGGATCGACGACTTCGGGATCAGGTTTTTCTTGCGCAGCCGCACCGGATCCATGCCGGCGACCCGCGCGGCTTCCTCCACCACGCGCTCGAGCGCGTAGTTTGCTTCCGGGCGGCCGGCGCCGCGATAGGGACCGATCGGCACGGTGTTGGAGAAATAGCAGACCGCGGAAACATCGACCTTCGGAATCCGGTACATGCCGGGCAGACAGCGGGCGAAGTTGTTGGTGTTGATGTTGACGCCGGCGGGGCTGACATAGGCGCCGATGTTGCACAGATGCCGCATTCGCAATGCAATGAACTTGCCCTTGTCGTCGAGCGCAAGCTCGGCCTCGGTGATGGTGTCGCGCGCCTGCGTGTCGGTGATGAAGGCCTCCGAGCGGGTCGACTGCCAGTGCACCGGCCGGCCCACCTTGCGCGCGCCGACGAGCACTGCGGCGTATTCCGGGTAGAACGGCGTCTTCATGCCGAAGGCGCCGCCGACATCCTCGGTGATCACGCGCAGCTTCTCCGGCGGCACGCCCATGACGCCGGCACCGATATTGCGGACCGCGCCGGCGCTCTGCGAACAGGCGTGCAGCGTGTAGCTGTCGGTGTCCTTGTTGTAGACGCCGGTCGCGCCGCGCGTCTCCAGCGACGCGACCACCATGCGCTGGTTGGTGACACGCACCCTGGCCACATGAGGTGCGTCGGCGATGATCCTGTCGACTTCCTTTTCGTTGTCCTCGCTCGGCAGCGTGCCGGGCCAGTCGATGCAAAGATTGCCCGGCGCGTCGGCGTGCAGTTGCGGAGCGTCCTTCGCCATCGCCTTCTCGAGATCGACGATCGGCGGCAGCTCCTCGTACTCGACCTGCACCAGATCGGCCGCGTCCATGGCTGCACCAGGCGTCTCCGCGATCACCATGGCCACTGCCTCGCCGCCAACCATGACCTTCTCGCCGGCCAGCGCCGGGCGGAACGGCATGATCAATTTGGCGCCGCCGCGACCGACGGCCGGCGGATGACGGCTGAGACTGCCGACGCCGGCCTCCGCGACGTCTTCGGCGGTGATGACCGCCAGCACGTTCTTCTGCCTGAGCGCCTCGCCGGTGTTGATGGAGCGGATCCGGGCATGCGCGTGCGGCGAGCGGACGAACACGGCATAGGTTTGGTCGGGCAGTCGCGGGTCGTCGGAGAAACGTCCCGTGCCACGGACCAGGGCGTTGTCCTCGACACGCGGCTCATGTTTCGTGCGGGCGGAAGGGTTCGCAGTCATGAACGGATCCGGATTGATGGAGATGGGCTGGACCCCGGTTATAGCGTAAAGAGCCCGGAGCGACAGGGCCTTGCCGCCGCCCGCGGGCTGCGGCACTGAAGCGCTCCCGCCGCCGTCAAAACCGAATTTCAGGGGATGAAATGAGCAGCATGCGTACCATCGACGTCCATACCCATGTGCTGACCGAGGAGACGGCGGCGCTGTTGCGCAAGGAAGCGCCCAGGGTGCCGGTGACGTTCAAGCCGATCGACGACGACAACGTCGTCCTCGATGTCGGCGGCGTCGCCTACCGGCCGTACCCGCGCGGCGGATTCGATCTCGATCGTCGCCTGCAGGACATGGATGCCACCGGCGTCGACGTGCACGTGCTGTCGGCCACGCCGCAGACCTATCTTTACGACCAGGAGGCTGCGCTGGGCGT
>CAZUDR010000619.1:0-1928 GCA_964618715.1 uncultured Undibacter sp.
GGCGGGCACGCCGGTGAAGTCCTGCATCAGCACCCGCGCCGGACGAAAGGCGATCTCGTGGTGCGAGGATTTGGTCTTCAGCCATTCGGCCACCGCCTTGATGTCATCCTTGGTGACCGAGCGCCCGTCCTCGCTGCGCAGCAGGTTCTCCAGCAGCACCTTCATGGAGAACGGCAGGCGCGAGATGCCCTTGAGGCCGTTGCGCTCCGCCGTGGGGAGGCTGAAATAGGCGTAGGTCTTGCTGCCGGCTTTGAGTGTCTTGCAGCATCGGAAGCTGTCGAGCGAGGTCATATCGGCTGTTTCCATTCCCGGCCCGGGACTGAGGCGTGGCACTGGGCACAAGCTACTGAAAAGACTTGATCTTTTCGCCGGGCGAAGCCTGCGCGGGAAATCCTTTACGTAACGCCGCCGGGGCGGGCTTATAAGGGCTTTTTGGGTCCGGCGCCACAATTACCGGGATCGGTTCAGATCATGCCTCACATTCCCTTGCGCCTGTCGATCAACCGGAGGCAGCAAGGCGGCTGATGCAACTCAGTGCCGACAATCTCGCCTGCGTGCGTGGCGGCCGCACGGTGTTCAGCGGGCTGAATTTCCGCCTCGCCGGAGGCGAGGCGCTGCTGGTCACCGGGCGCAACGGCGCCGGCAAGTCGTCGCTGCTGCGGGTGATTGCCGGGCTGGTGCATGTGTCCGCCGGCCGGCTCGCACTCGACGGCGGCGAAGCGGACGCCGGCATCGCCGAGCAGACCCACTACCTCGGTCATCAGGACGCGATGAAGCCGTCGCTTTCCGTCGCCGAGAACCTGCAGTTCTGGGCCGCGTTTCTCGGCACAGGCAGCGCCGGTATCGCCCCTGCGCTGGAAGCGGTGGAGCTCGCGGGTCTGGCGACACTGCCGGCCGCCTATCTCTCGGCCGGACAGCGTCGGCGCCTGTCGATCGCCCGCCTGATCGCCACGCCGCGGCCGATCTGGCTGCTCGACGAGCCGACCTCGGCACTCGACGCCGCCTCGCAGACACGGCTCGCCGGGCTGATGCGCGACCATCTCTCGGGCGGCGGCATGATCATCGCCGCCACGCATGGCGCGATCGGGCTCGACACCGCGCGCGAACTGAAGATGGGGCCGCAATGAACGCGCACATGAACTGGAGAGGCGGGTGAACGCGCTTTCGGCCCTCATGCTGCGCGACATGCGGATCGCCGTGCGGATTGGCGGCGGCGCGCTGATGGGTGCGCTGTTCTTTCTCATCGTGGTGGTGATGGTGCCGTTCGCGATCGGCCCCGATCTCAGGCTGCTGGCGCAGATCGGGCCTGCGATCCTGTGGCTCGGCGCGCTGCTGGCGAGCCTGCTCGCGCTCGACCGGCTGTTCGCCACCGACCACGAGGACGGCTCGCTCGATCTCTTGATGATGGGCCGCGTGCCGCTCGAACTCGTGGTCGCGGCAAAGGCCGTCGCGCACTGGCTGACCACCTGTCTGCCGCTGGTGATCATCACCCCGCTGCTCGGTCTCATGCTCAATGTCGAGATGAACGCGATGGGCGCGCTAATTCTGACCCTGCTCGCCGGCACGCCGGCACTCACCTTCATCGGCCTCATCGGCGCGGCACTCACGGTGGCCTTGCGGCGCGGCGGCCTGCTGCTGGCGGTGCTGGTGCTGCCGCTGACCATTCCGGTGCTCATTTTCGGCGTGTCGGCCGCCAACGCGGCGATCGCCGGGCCTGCGCCGTTCGGCCCACCTTTCACCATTCTTTGCGCGCTCAGTCTGATGAGTTTCGTGGTCGGGCCGGTCGCCGCCGCCGCCGCGCTGCGCTACGGGTTGGAATAGTCCCGATGACCCTTTTGCCCACATTGCCCGCATCCGCCGGTCCGACTAAATAGCCGCCATGGCCGTTATCGATCTCGCCAATCCGACCCGTTTCCTCCGCCTCGTCG
>CAZUDR010000620.1:0-1925 GCA_964618715.1 uncultured Undibacter sp.
CTATAGCCCATAACCCAACGAGGTTACGCCTTTCACAACGAATCAGGCCTGAACAAATACCAAGTGTGACTATTTTGCACTGTGTCAGGTATCACATTCTGCCCGAATACTACGTCAACTCGGCGTGAGACGGGAGCAACGTCGCAAGCGCGACCCGGTTCCCGGGCGGTTTTCCCCATCCTTCGCAGGGGATGTCCTCAGGGTTGTGCCCGCAGCCCGGCGATCATCGGATTGCCGGGCCAGGCCCTGCAACCGGAGCGTTGGCCGGCGCGATGCGGCTGGCCTTGCGTGTGCCCTGCAGCAGATCGCCCGATTCGGATTGGTCGGGCGTTGCCCGCCCCCGTCGGGGCAGGAGGACGGCGGCAAAGAAAAACCAGGCCCCGTGAGGGGCCCGGTTTGAGGATGCCGGTGTGGGGTCCGGCAGTTCTTCCAGAGGGGAACAAGCTGCGCATCGGCGACTCTGGGAGGAACTTTAAAACCGGTGCACAGCGTGTTCGAGTATGCGCGGCCACCGACGCGCGGCAAGGCAAGCCGCCGCATGTCTGCCATGCGCGCAGGTCGCGCCGCATCGCGGTGCAAAAATACCTCTGGCACAAATGGCGACTCAGAAATGCCAGCGTTGCGCGTTGGCGACAAGGAAGTCGCGAAACACCTGAATGCGGGCAACCGACTTGAGCTCTTCCGGATAGACGAAGAAGGCGTCAAGCGCGAGGGTATCGGCCTCGCCGAACAGCTGCACGAGCCCGCCATTCTCCTCGACCAGATAGTCGGGCAGCATTGCAATGCCCAGTCCGCGCTGGCAGGCGCGCAACACGCCAAGCACGCTGTTGACGGTCAGTTGCGAGCGGCGCGGTCCCTTGCCCTCGCGTGCCACCTCGACCGGCCAGCGCCGGTTGGCGAAATGCTGCGGGACGTTGCCGCCGAGCAGGACGATCCGATGGTTATCGAGCTCGGTGTGCGTGCGCGGCGTCCCGAACCGCTTGAGATAGTCAGGCGACGCGTAGGCATGAAAATGGACTGAAAACAGCTTGCGCTGGATCAGATCGGGCTGTGTTGGCTGGCGCAGGCGGATGGCGACGTCGGCCTCGCGCATGGAGAGATCTAGCTCGTCATCCGTCGTGATCAACGTGATCTCGATGTCGGGATAAAGATCGAAAAATTCGCCGAGCCGCGGCAGCAGCCAGTGCAGGCCGATGCCCGGCGTGGTCGACACCTTCAGTTCGCCGCTCGGGCGTTCGCGGCTGTCGGTGAGCTTGGTTCGCGCGGCCTCCAGCTTCATGAATACTTCGTGCGCGGTGCGGTAGAGCAACTCGCCCTGCTCGGTGAGTATGAGCCCGCGCGCGTGGCGGTGAAACAGCGCGACGCCGAGTTCGTTCTCCAGGGCCGACACCTGACGCGACACCGCGGATTGCGACAGGCTGAGCCGTTCGCCCGCATGCGTGAACGATCCGGCCTCCGCGGCGGCGTGAAATACCTTGAGCTTGTCCCAGTCCATGCTGGCGTTGGGGTTGGCCATGCCTATTCCGCTGCTGCGCGTTCGTGCTCGTGGGCGGCGATGAATTTCTCCGCCTCGAGCGCCGCCATGCAGCCCTGGCCGGCGGCGGTGACCGCCTGCCGGTAAATGTCGTCGGTGACATCGCCGGCGGCGAAGACTCCGGGCACCGAAGTGGCCGTCGAGTGGCCGGCGGTGACGATGTAGCCGGACGGTTTCATCTGCAGCTGGCCGGCGAACAGTTCCGAGGCCGGCGAATGGCCGATGGCAATGAAGACGCCGTCGACGGCGCGCTCGGTCACCGCATTGGTCTTCACGTTGCGCAGCTTGACCCGGTTGACCTTCATCGGATTTTCGCTGCCGAGCACGTCCTCCAGCACCGTGTCCCAGACCACCTCGAGAGAACCTTTTACGTTCTTATGTCTGCTGAGCA
>CAZUDR010000621.1:0-1915 GCA_964618715.1 uncultured Undibacter sp.
GAGGCCGTGGTCGGCCGCGCATATTACCAGTGCGGCGAACTCTGCCGGCTGCGTGGTGATTTCGAGGAAGCCGACCGTATGTTCGGTGAGGCCAGCCGTTACGGCTGCGAGCCGCAGCCGGGACTCGCTTTGCTGATACTGGCGACCGGCAAGGGTAATGCTGCCGCCTCGATCCGAGATGTCGTCAGCCGGTCCAGCGACAGGCCGGGACCGCTGACTGGCGTGCCGCGCGCCAGATTGCTCGGACCAATGGTCGAAATCCTGCTGGCCGGCGGCGATGCCGAAGGTGCACGATCAACCGCCGACGAGCTGGTTCTCCTGGCGAAGGAAAGCGGGGCGCCGTTCCTGCTGGCGTCGGCGGCGCAGGCCGCCGGGGCGGTTGCCTTTGCGCAGGGTAAAACCGGCGAAGCGCTGGCGCAGCTTCGAGAAGCCTGGACGACCTGGCAGCAAATGGAAATGCCCCACGAGTCTGCCCGAGTACGTGTTCTTCTCGGCCGGGTTTGCGCGGAGGCTGGTGACCACGAGTCCGCCCAAATGCATTTTGACGCGGCTCAGGCGGTGTTCACCAGGCTTGGCGCAACGCCCGATCTGGCCGAAATCGCTCGCGTGACCAGCTCCGATCGCCGGGCAGGCCATGGGCTGACAGAAAGGGAGCGTGAGGTCCTGGTCCTCATTGCCCGCGGAGCGGCGAACCGGCAGATCGCCCGCCATCTCGATATCAGCGAGCATACGGTCGCCCGACACGTGAGCAACATCTTCGACAAGCTCGGCGTAAGTTCGCGGACCCAGGCTGTGGCGCACGCTCACTCGCACAATCTCCTCTAGTCAAAATTTGTTAGATGAAGCAGTCGCAGCCATGGCCAATTTGGGCGATGCGCGGCCCTCGTTTCCACTCCTACGGTTGGCCTGTTCCCAACGAAAGGAGGCAACGATGAATGAGAGAAGCTTGTATCACGCGATGGCCGCGTCCGTGCCGGACAATTACGAGCGCTACTTCGTACCCACAATCGGCCGACCGGCGTCGAAGGGGCTCCTCGCGGCCGCTCAACTAAAGCCGGGGGAGCGCGTCCTCGACGTCGCCTGCGGCACCGGCGTCGTCACCCGTGCAGCGGCTGATGCTGTCGGGCCAATCGGCAAAGTTGCCGGCCTCGACATCAATCCGGGAATGCTGGCGAGGGCCCGCAAGCAGGTCCCCTCCGGCAAATCGATCGACTGGTACGAGGCAAGCGCCGAATCGATGCCCCTGCCGGACCGCTCATTCGATGTCGTGTTATGCCAAATGGGTCTGCAGTTCATGCCCAACAAGCCGGCAGTCCTTTCAGAAATGCGTCGTGTTTTAGTTCCTGGCGGGCGAGCCCTTGTTACTGTGCCAGGGCCTGAGCCTGATCTCTTTTCTATCATGATCGACGCGCTCGGCCGCCGGATCGGCCCTGAAGCGGCTGCGTTCGAGCGCACCGTCTTTTCGCTCCACGACAAGGGTGAGATCCGCACGTTGTTCGACGAGGCCGGCTTCGCAAAGGTGGCAGTGGAATCCTCTACGGCGCGGCTCAACCTGCCAGGGCCGCGGGACTTTCTATGGCAGTACATCAATTCGACGCCGATGGTCGGCACGGTGATGAAGGTCGACGAAGCGACCCGAACCGCATTCGAACGGGACGTCACGGAGAAGTGGCAACCGTTCCGGGCCAACGGCGGGATGAATTTGGAAGTACGGATAACAACCGCCGTTGGCTCGGCCTGGTAGCGCAATGGCCTGAATCGAGGAAACGGGAGATCGGCCGCCCGTCGATCGCCCCCGCACAGGCTCAGGTCGCCTGTGCCGCGCTCCGCGAATTCTCATCCTTGATTCATGTCCGCTAATGGCCCGTTGTGTCGGTTTGCGGCGCTGCAACGGGATGTCGGAATTTGGAGGAAC
>CAZUDR010000622.1:0-1914 GCA_964618715.1 uncultured Undibacter sp.
TGGCTCTCCACCACCGGCTTCCTCGACAAGGTGGACGAGAATCTGAAGAAGGCGATGGGCTGACCGTCAGCCGCCCGTCACCTGCTTGCCCAGCCTGTTCGCCTCCGCGTTGCGCATGTCGGCAATGCGCTGCGAGACCCCCTCCTCCGGCAGACCGAGGCCCTCCAGCAGGCGCGCGGCCAGCTGCAGGCTTGCCTCCACCGTTTCCGGGATCACGCCGACGGCGCCGAGTTCGACCAGACGGGCCGCGTGTGCGCTGTCGATGGCGCGGGCAAAGACCAGCGCCTTCGGCTGAATGGTTCTGGCCGCGGCCACCATGCGCTCCGCCGCCTGCGGATTGTTGACGGTGACGACGAAGCCGCGCGCCCGCTGCGCGCCGATCCGCTCCAGCAGTTCGGTCCGTCCGGCGTCGCCGAAGAACACCGGCCGGCGCGCCAGCCGCATGCGCCCGACCAGCTCGCCATTGGTGTCGAGCGCGACGTACGGCACGTTTTCGGCCTCCAGCGCCTGCGCCAGCAGCTGGCCGACGCGGCCAAAGCCGCCGATGACGATGTGATTGTCGACATCGGCGAGATCGGGCCCCGGCGCATGGTGATCATGGTCGGTCTCCGCCAGCCGGGCGGCAATGGCGCGCGCCGCGGCGGCGGCGAACGGCGTCACCAGCATGCTGAGACCGACCACCGCGGCCGCTCCCGCGGCGAGCCGCGGCGGAAACAGGTCGCCGGTTTGCGCCACGCCGATCACCACGAAGGCAAATTCGCCGGCCTGCGAGAGCAGCAGCGCAACCTCGGCGGCGTCGGCACGCCCCACGCGGAAACCGCGCGCGACGCCATAGAGGATTGCCGCCTTGACGCCCATCAGCAGCACGAGGCCAAGCAGGATGAAGCCGATGTCGGAGGCGATGTCGATCACGTCGATGCTGGTGCCGACAGTGAGAAAGAAGATGCCGAGCAGGAGGCCCTTGAACGGCTCGAGATCGACCTCGATGTGATGGCGCGCCTCGCTGCTGCTGAGCAGCAGGCCGGCAAGGAACGCGCCGAGCGCCACCGACAGGCCGGCGAGCCCCGTGCCCACGGCGGCGACGACCAGCACGAGCAGCGTGATCGCCATGATGAGGTCGCGATGGCCCGTCCGCACCGCCGAACGGATCAGCGGTCCCACCACAAATCGGCCGGCCAGCATGACGACGATGACCCCGGCAAGGGCCATGGCGAAGGGGCGGACAAGGGCGAGGATGCCGGTGCTTTCCTCGGTGCCGGCGAGGATGCCGGCCACGAACAGGATCGGCACCACCATCACGTCCTGGAACAGCAGCACCGACAATGCGATTCGGCCGACCTGGTTGGCGGCGCGGTGCTGCTCGATGAGCAGTTGCATGACGATGGCCGTCGACGACAGCGCAAGACACAGGCCGAGCACGATCGCCGCCGCCTCGTCGCCGCCGAGCAGAAAGACGCCGACGCCGATGGCAAGCGTCGACAGCAGCACCTGGCCGAGGCCGACGCCGAGCACGTAGCGGCGCAGCTGCCACAGCCGCTGCACGGAGAGTTCGAGACCGAGCAGGAAGAGCAGGACGACGATGCCGAATTCCGCCAGCACCGCGCCCTGCTCCGGCGCGTCGAAGGTGATGTAGCCGATCCACGGATTCGTGTCGGCAAGCCGGCCGAGCCCGTCGGGGCCGAGCACCACCCCGGCGATCAGGAAGCCGAGCACGGTGCCGATGCGCGCGCGGTGGAACAGCGGCACGATGATGCCGGCGACGACCAGGAAGATGATGAGGCCCTTGAGGCCTTCCGCGTGCAACATTTGCGTCTCGGCCAGGATTTGCGACAGCGGCCCGGATTCACTGCCAGAGTCAGGGCACGCCCGCAAATCGCCTTGCTAGCCGCCCAGCGCCCGCGCCATCGCATCATA
>CAZUDR010000623.1:0-1890 GCA_964618715.1 uncultured Undibacter sp.
GCGCGCGTCATCGGCCTGTTCTCCGGCCGCGGCTACAATATCGACTCGCTGACGGTGTCGGAGACCGAGCACCGGAATCACCTGTCGCTTATCACCATCGTCACCACCGGCACGCCGATGGTGATCGAGCAGATCAAGAACCAGCTTGACCGCCTCGTGCCCGTGCATCACGTGGTCGACATGACGCTCGCCGGCAATTCCATCGAGCGCGAGCTCGCCATGATCAAGGTGCGCGGCAAGGGCGAGCACCGGGTCGAGGCGCTGCGGCTGGCCGACGCCTTCCGCGCCCGCGTGATCGACGCGACCACCGAAAGTTTCGTGTTCGAGATCACCGGCAAGAGCGAGAAGATCGAGCAATTCATCGAACTGATGCTTCCGCTCGGCCTGGTCGAGGTGGCGCGCACCGGGATCGCCGCCATATCGCGCGGACCGGAGGGGACGTAGGCGCGCGTCATGCCGCACCCGCCATGACCTTCGAGCCGAAGTTTCCGAGCACCGGCCGCGTCGAGGCGTTCAGCGACGGGGTCATCGCGATCATCCTGACGATCATGGTGCTCGACCTGCGGCCACCGGGCCATGCGATCGACCACAACAGCCTGCACGGCCTGCTGGGCTACCTGACGCCGAAGCTCACGGTCTATATGATGAGCTTCATTATCGTGGCCCGGCTCTGGGTCAGCCACCATCAGCTGCTCTATGCCGCGTCGCATACGACGCCGCGGCTGATGTGGATCAACCTGTTGCTTCTGTTCTTCATGTCGCTGATCCCCTTTGCCACCGGCTATCTCGGCGAGGATCCCTTCCGCCAGCTCGCGGTGGCGACCTATTCGACCGTGATGTTCCTGACCGCCTCGACCTTCACCTGGCTGCGCCACTACGTCGTCACGAGTCTGCGGGACGAGGAGCATGCGATGCACCTGCATCCGAGCATGATGAAGCGCAGCTACCTGGGCATGGCGCTTTACGGCCTGGGGATCCCGTGCGCCTATGTTTCGGTGTATCTGTCCTACGTACTCTTCGTCGTGGTCCCGGTCCTCGCCATGCTGAACGACGTGCGGTCGCGCGCACCGCGCATTGATGCGGGCGGACACAACGGTGATGCGGGCTGAAAGGTACAAAAACGGACGCAATGCCCCCCGACATCTTTCTCGCGATGCTCACCTTTTCCGTCGCCATGGCGTTCACACCGGGACCGAACAACATCATGCTGGCGGCCTCCGGCGTGAATTTCGGCTTCGCCCGCACTGTCCCGCACATGGTCGGCATCGCCGCCGGCTTTTTGCTGTTGCTGGTTGCCTGCGGACTGGGCCTCGGTCTTGTCTTCGCTGCAGTGCCCGCATTGCAGATCCTGCTCAAGATCGCGGGGGCGCTCTACATGCTGTGGCTGGCATTCAGGGTGGCGACCGCCCACCAGGTGCGCGACAACGATGGCGGTCCGGCCAGCCCCCTCAATTTCTGGCAGGCGGCCGCCTTCCAGTGGGTCAATCCCAAAGGGCTGGTGGCAGCACTCAGCGCGATCGCAATCTACGTGCGGCCGGGCCACGAGCGTATCGACTTCCCGGTGTTGCTGATCGTGCTGGCGGTATGCACGGCCGGATCGGTGGCGACCTGGGCCGGCTTTGGCGTGGCGTTGCGCCGGCTGCTGCGCGATCCGCGCCACGCGCGACTGTTCAACGGGACGATGGCATTTCTGCTGGTCGTCAGCATCGTGCCGATGGTGCTTTGACGGCCTGAACGGGCCGGTTCGCGCGGGACTTGTCGGCAGTCACCGGGCGTCCTAGAAGCTGGGCCGAACCTTTGGGGTGAGTGAGGAAAATCATGCGTGTTTATTACGATCGCGACGCCGACCTGAACCTGATCAAGGGCAAGAAGGTCGCCATTATCGGCTAT
>CAZUDR010000624.1:0-1883 GCA_964618715.1 uncultured Undibacter sp.
CATCGTCATGCTGCCGTTCGTCACGCGCATGGGGCGCCGCGAGCGCGGCAAGCTGCCCGGTCGACAGCGAGTCGAGACCCTTCGCGGCCTGCGCCCGAACGTTCAGCAGATCAACCTCGACCTGCGCGGTTTCAAACCTCACGGTATCGCGGGTGGCGACGATCCGGGTCAGACCGGGCTCGTCGACCAGGCCGCGCAGCCGGCTCAGACTCCATCGCAATGCGGCGCGGGGGTCGTCGGGAATTTCATAGAACATCTCGCACAGCCGCTCCCGGCGATGCGGACCATGATTGAGTGCAAGATAGGCCAGAAGAGCGCGTGTCTTTTTCGACTGCGGCAACGCCAGCGGCTTGCCGTCACGCACGAGCTCGATTTCTCCGAGCAGCCGTAGACTCAGCACCTGCGCCCCAGACAAAGGCCCCTCACCGCCGGGAGGGGGTCCGGTCGCGCTAAACTGGTTTGGCGCAGTAATGTTGTCAACAAGGATCGGCGCCAGTGCCTGACGGCACGATTCGGAAAGCCGGAGTGACGCTATTCGCCGCGCTCCGTGCACCGGAGTGCCGGCAGCGCAATCATCGCTGGCTGCCAGCAGCGCTAGCCGCGCACGGAGAACGTCACGCGGACTGTCCTGGTGACGTCGGTGTTCTTCGTCTTTTGCGGCTCTGAAGCATGGGTGATGTGCAGCTCGGTGCCCGACAGCCATTCGATTGCAGGCGACGGCGTTCCGTCGGCGAACCTGGCGCAGGGAGCGGCAAAGACATCGTAGGACTTGCTGCGCTCGGCGAAATTGTCCGGATAGACCGCGAGAATGACGGCTATGCTGTCAAAGCAGAACGGCGCCGTGCCGGCGCGCGACACCGATATCCTGACGGCCTTGAACTGCCCGTCCGGCGATTTCACCGACGTCAACGTCCTGACCGGTTTTTCGACGGAAGCGCTGAAGTACAACGAGACAGCGGCAAAGGCGGCCACGAACACGAGCGCGGCGATGAGGAGCAGCCTGGTCTTCTTCACTCCGCCGCGGTCCGCGCGCCGGTACCCCAGCGGCGCTCGATGTAGTCGATGACCATCTGCTTGAAATCGGCGCTCAGGGTCGGCCCGCGCAAGGTCGCCGCCTTCTTGCCGTCGATGAACACCGGCGCGGTCGGCTGCTCGCCGGTGCCCGGCAGCGAGATGCCGATGTCGGCATGTTTCGATTCGCCCGGGCCGTTGACGATGCAGCCCATCACCGCGACGTTGAGCGTTTCCACGCCGGGATAGCGCGTTTTCCATTCCGGCATGGAGTCGCGGATGAAGCCCTGGATGTCGAAAGCGAGTTCCTGGAACGTGGTCGACGTCGTGCGACCGCAACCGGGGCAGGCGGCGACCAGCGGCACGAAGGTGCGCAATCCCATGGTCTGCAACAGTTCCTGCGCCACCTGCACCTCGCGGGTGCGGTCGCCGCCGGGCACGGGCGTGAGCGAGATGCGGATGGTGTCGCCGATGCCGTCCTGCAGCAGCACGCCCATGGCCGCCGACGAGGCGACGACGCCCTTGGTGCCCATGCCGGCCTCGGTCAGCCCGAGATGCAGCGCGTAGTCGGAACGGCGCGCGAGCTCGGAATAGACCGCGATCAGGTCCTGCACCGACGAGACCTTCGCCGAGATGATGATGCGGTTGCGGGGAAGGCCGATCTCCTCGGCACGTGCGGCCGACAGCAGCGCCGACTGCACCATGGCTTCGTGAGTCACCTCACGGGCGTCGCGCGGGGTCGCCGACTTCGCGTTCTCGTCCATCAGCCGCGTGAGCAGTTCCTGGTCGAGCGAGCCCCAGTTGGCACCAATGCGCACCGGCTTGTTGTATTTGATTGCAAACTCGACGATGGCGGAGAACTGGCGGTCCTT
>CAZUDR010000625.1:0-1881 GCA_964618715.1 uncultured Undibacter sp.
GCACGTCCATCTGGCGCTTGACCTCCATGGCGAAGCGGTCGATGGCATATTCGATCTTGACCGGCGCGTAGTGGTAGAAATGGCCGAAGCCGCCGCCGAGATAGGGCGCGCTGCCCATCTGCCAGAACAGCCACGACAGACATTCCGCGCGCGGGGCAGGGTCGGTCGGCAGGAGCGCGCCGAATTTCTCGGCGAGATAAGTCAGGATCGCGCCGGACTCGAATACCCGGATCGGGTTCGGGCCGCTGCGATCCATGAGCGCCGGAATCTTGGAATTGGGATTGACCTCGACGAAGCCGGAGCCGAACTGCTCGCCGTCGTGAATCCTGACCAGCCAGGCGTCGTACTCCGCATCCTTGTGCCCGAGCGCGAGCAGCTCCTCCAGCATGATCGTGACCTTCTGGCCGTTCGGCGTGGCCAGAGAGTAAAGCTGCAAGGGATGACGGCCGATCGGCAGCTCCTTTTTATACTGCGCGCCGGCGGTCGGGCGGTTGATGTTTTCAAAGCGACCGCCGCTGGGCTTGATCCAGGTCCAGACCTTCGGCGGCACGTATCCTGAGGCATCGTTCATTTCAATCTCTCCTGACATCGACTTGAATGCGCCCGATGGCGCCGTCATTCCGCGGCGAGCTGCTTTCTGGGGCTGCTATTTGCCGAACAGTCCGCCGAGCGACGGGTGGCGCAGGTTCGGCTCGATCTCAATGATCTCGGGGGCGACGATGTCGTGCGCGACAAACGGGTCGTCGTTTACGCGTGCTTGAAGTTCATCACGCGAAATGTTGTGCGCCATGATGCCGCCGCCGAGCTGAGGCTTGACGCTGCCGGCCAGGAGGAAGATGCCCTCGTCGAAGCCGCGTTTGAGCCACGCCTTGTGGCCATCCATGAATTGTCCGGCCTGCGCCTTGTTGCCGGAAAACTTGAGCAGCACGATAAACATCAGATTTGTTCTCCCGTAAACCGTCTTAACGCTTTGCAGGCGTGTTGGCGCCGCGTTTTTCCTGCGCATCAGGCGTTGCGCCTGTCGCGCAGGCGTCGAGCCAGTCGCACATCTGCCTGACTTCCTGTCGGATGAATTTCTCGTCGTGAAAGGCGGCGGCCAGCGTTGCGACGCCCTGGCTGCGGGCGAGCAGATGCATCGCCAGTGCGTCGGCATCCGCCTTGCGGCCGAGCAGGGTGAATTGCCGGCGCAGCCAGGTCCGGAACAGCGTGAACAATTTTTTCGCTTCGCCTTGTGAGGGATGATCCAGCTTCGCCAACTCCGTGGTGAGCGTGCCAACCGGGCAACTGAAGCGTTTGATGTCGGCGCGGTTGGCGATCAGAATGTTGATGAAGCCGCGGATGCGGTCGGCCGGGCTCTGCCCTTCGCGTTCCCACCGGTCCAGCATCTTTTGGGTATTGGCCAGACGCGCCTCGATCACCGCGTCCAGGATCTCGTCCTTGGTCCTGAAGTGGTAGTAGAAATTGCCGCGCGAGATGTGGACGGCATCGGCGATATCCGAAAACGAGGTGTGCCCGTAACCTTGTTGATAGAACAGGTTATCGGCGGCTTCGACGATGTGGTCGCGCGTTGTGCCGGTGCTCATGAACTAGCCCTGTCAACGGCAACAGACATGGCGGTCTGCCGCACGAGAATTGGACGTGTGTCCTAATAATTAGGACAATCGTCCAACCGCGTCAAGATCAAATGGCGGCCAGGAACCCGGCAGGCAGAAGAGCGTCGGCCTGTGACCATACGCAGGTCGCCAAAAAGCGGTGAAAACGGTGGCATGCGGTCTTGCCGCGGCAGACTGCCGGACCGATGAATCGGTGATCAAAGCAGGGGGCCGCGTGACCAACTCCATCACCATCTACGGCATCAGGAACTGCGACACCATGAAGAAG
>CAZUDR010000626.1:0-1876 GCA_964618715.1 uncultured Undibacter sp.
CGTATTGGACGGGATAGAACAGCATGCTGTCGAGTTCCTCGAACACCGGCAGCACGGACTTGCGCGACACCGAGGTCCAGCAGCCGAACACCGCCGCGACCTTGTCCTTGGAGATCAGCTCGCGCGCCTTCTCGGCGAACAGCGGCCAGTTCGAGGCCGGGTCGACCACGACCGCCTCGAGCTTCTTGCCGAGCAGGCCGCCCTTGGCGTTCTGCTCCTCGATGAGCATGAGCATCACGTCCTTCAGCGTGGTCTCGCTGATGGCCATGGTGCCGGAAAGCGAATGGAGCACGCCGACCTTGATGGTGTCTTCGGCCTTGGCAGTGTGCATGGCGCCGGTCGCGGCGAACGCCAGGCCCGCGGTGACGGAGAGCCACCAGCGGGAATTCGGCCGCGTCGCGACCGTCTTCAGTGTTTTGAGCATGAGCGAAGTCCCCTGCATTTGTGACGCGCGCGACAATTCTCGGCGAACTTTCGCGCAGCCCGGGGGTTCGCAAGCCCTGTGCCAAGGCCCGGCCAAATCGCTAACGGTCTGATTCAAATAAGGTATCAGCCTGTGGACAACGTGTGCCTAGTTTTAAGTCAGGCACTGCCGCCTATTTATTAGGCAAAAATGGCTGATTCCGCGCCAGGTCGCAGACCCGCGCGCTAGAGCAGGTCGTCCGCGCCCAGCCGGCGCGGGATCAGGCCCTGCTGCAGGGCGTAGGAGATCAGCATGTCCAGGCACGGCCGGTTGGCCGGCTTGCCGAACGGGGCGAGGTCCGGCTCGCCCGGCGCCGGACCGCCGGCCGCCTGACGGCCCGCCTCCAGCAAACGGTAGAGTTCGGTCACCGCGTCGGGGTTTGCCAGCGCCACTTCCTCCGTCACCACCACCATGTGGTTGACCGGCACAACGTGGTGCCGCGCGTACCAGGCCTGCGCCGCCGCGTCCGGGTCGGGTATGACGCTTTGCAGGCGATCGTCCTTCGGCATGGCGGCGCCGTAGATGGCGGCGTCGATCCCGCCGTCGATCAGCATCTGCGTGATGTCCTTGTCCGGCGCGGCCCGCTCGACGCCCGGCGGATCCCTAGCCTCGGCCACGTGGCCGTCCTCGAAGGTCACCCACTGCACCGAGGACAGGTCGACGCCGTAGTCGTTCTGCAGGATGCCGCGGACCCAGGCGCCGGTCGTCTGGCTCCAGGACCGCACGCCGATGCGCTTGCCGGCCAGATCAGCCGGCGTGAGCCGCCCCTTCTCCACATTGTGCAGCACGGTTCCGTGCTGAAACCGGGCGAGCATCGCCGCCGGCAGCAGAGTCAGGCCCTTGTTGTAGATTTTCGCCTGCAGAAACGTGACCAGCGCCATCTCGCTGGCATCATAGGCGTGCTCCCGCACCATCGGCTTGAAGGCCTTGTGCATGGGCTTGACCTCGACAAAGTCGAGCTTGAGCCACGGCGAGGTGATTTCGCCACGCTTGAGCGGCAGCGTATGCGGGTAGTCCCCGATGGCGACGCGCAGCGTGGTGGGAGCTTGACTCATGCAGGCAGGCTTTCTTTCGAGGCCCCACCTAGTCTAAAGACACCTGCGGAATAAGGGGAGTTGTCAGTTCATGGCGGACCAGAAAACCGGGCTCGTCGTCACCGCCCATCCGGGGGATTTCGTGTGGCGGGCGGGCGGCGCCATCGCCCTCCACGTCAAGCGCGGCTACAAGGTCAAGATCGCCTGTTTGTCGTTCGGCGAGCGCGGCGAGAGCCAGTTCGCCTGGAAGGAAAAGGGCGCCACGCTGGAGAGCGTCAAGGCAGGCCGCAAGGACGAGGCGCAGCGTGCGGCCGACCTGCTCGGCGCCGAGATCGAGTTCTTCGACGCGGGCGACTATCCGCTGCGGCTGAAGGACGAG
>CAZUDR010000627.1:0-1875 GCA_964618715.1 uncultured Undibacter sp.
CTTACATCGTCCGGAGAAAGACCGGTGCCGACTAACCCCGGCGGCCGTCATTCCGGCGCCTCTCGCGTCATTCCGGCGCAAGCCGGAATCCAGGGGACAGGCACGGCACTGGATACCGGCGTTCGCCGGTATGACGGGGCGGCCAGAGACTCGCAATGCCGCGGTCGATGTCGCTTACGTACCGTGCTGACGCCGGTAAGCGGCGCGTTTTGGCTGCCGCGCGCGCAGGCGAGATGTTAGACAGGGTCATGACCGGTTCGATTGCTTCCCTGTTCCAACGTCTGACCCACGGTGTGTATGTCATCGGCGTGGCGCACGGCGAGGCGCGCAATAGCTTTACCGCCGCCTGGGTGATGCAGGTGTCTTACGATCCCGTGCTGCTGGCGTTGAGCATCAACCGGAACCATTCGTCCTACCGGCTGCTGAAGGAAGGGCACGTGTTCAGCGTCAACGTGCTGAAGAAGGGTCAGCTCGACTTGGCCGAGCGCCATGGCCGGCCGGCGGACACCGGCAAACTGGCAGAGACCGAGTGGACGGCGGGGCGCCTCGGCGCGCCTTTGCTGCGCGAGGCGCTCGCCTGGTTCGAGTGCCGGGTGGTCAACGAGTACCCGGCAGGGGACCACGTGCTGGTGGTGGGCCGGGTGATCGACGGCAGGCTGCAGGACGCAGGAGCCGAGCCCATGTCCTACGGCGAAACCGGCGAAATGGACGGCGCCGCCGCGCTCTTCCCCGACCGGCTCAGCGATTGACGGCCTCAAGCGACCACCGGCAGTTTCTCGATCGCCTTAAGCCCGCCATGCGGCCGGTAGGCGATCTCGTCCGGCGGGACTGCGAGCGCCAAGTCCGGCCAGCGCCCGAACAGCGCTTGAAGCGCGCATTTCCCCTCAAGCCGCGCGAGCTGATAGCCGAGGCAGAAATGGATGCCGGTGCCGAACGCGATGTGGCGGTTCGGGTGCCGTTCGAGGTCGAGGGTCTCCGGCGCATCGTTCGCGCTCGGGTCCATGTTGGCGGCGCCGATCATGACCATGATCTTGTCGCCGGCCTTAAGCTCCACGCCGCCGAGCTCGATGTCCTTTCGCACATGGCGCGGCTTGGAAAACTGCACCGGCGACACGAAGCGCAAGAACTCCTCGATGGCCAGATTGGCGCGGGTCCAATCTTCCTCGAGCCAGGCGCGCAAGCGGGGCCGCGTCAGCAGCTCGTAGACCGATCCGCTAATCAGATGCGTGGTGGTTTCGGAGCCCGCGGCCAGCAAGAGAAAGACCATCGCCACCATCTCGTCGCGGCTGATGCGCCCGCCTTCCTTCTCGACCCGCACCAGCTCGGCGATCAGCCCCTCCCCGCCGTCGGCGCGCGCCGCCTGCAAACGCTCCTCGAGAAACGGCCGCATGGCCGACAGCCCGCGCAACATGCGCAAGAACGAGATCGGCCCGCGCACCCGGCCGATGGTGTTGGCCCAGCCCATGAATTTCTGCCGGTCCTCGACCGGCAGGCCGAGCAATTCTGAGATCACGGCGAGCGGCACGCCCCGCGCGTAGCGCGCGACCAGATCGGCCGGGCTCCCGTCGGCGAACAACGCCGCGGCGAGCGTATCGGCAATCGCCAGAATGCGCGGCTCCATGTCGAGGATGGCGCGGCGGCGGAAGGCCTCGTCGACGATGCCGCGCAGGCGCGTATGATCCGGCTCGTCCATGGTCAGCATATTCTCGGCGAGCCCGCGCAGCATGCGGGGCATCCACCAGCGAAGCCCGACAACTTGGCCGTCCTGGCGCAAGGTGAAATTGGCGCTGTCTTTCAGCACGCGGCCCGCCATCTCGTAAGTGGTGGTGATCCACACCGTGCCGATGATCGGAAACCGGGTCTTGACGATGGGAC
>CAZUDR010000628.1:0-1871 GCA_964618715.1 uncultured Undibacter sp.
ACGGCACCAATGCGCGGCTCGGCGGCGGCGACTGGATGGTGGTGGAGGCCGACGAGTCGGACGGCACCTTCCTCAAGCTGCCGGCCGACATCGCCATCGTCACCAACATCGACCCCGAACATCTCGATCACTTCCATACCTTCGAGGCGGTGCAGGACTCGTTCCGCGATTTCGTCGAGAACATTCCGTTCTACGGCTTCGCGGTGATGTGCACCGATCATCCGGTGGTGCAGTCGCTGGTCGGCAAGCTGGAGGACCGTCGCATCGTCACCTACGGCGAGAATCCCCAGGCCGACGTGCGCCTCTCGGGCCTCGGCCACAGCAACGGCGAATCCCGTTTCTCGGTGCGCTTCCGTGACCGCGAAGGCAGGACCACGCATTCGATCGACAAGCTCGCCCTGCCGATGCCCGGCCGGCACAACGCGCTGAACGCGACTGCGGCGATCGCGGTGGCGCACGGAATCGGAATCAGTGAGGACGTCATCCGCAAGGCGCTCGCGTCCTTCGGCGGCGTCAAGCGGCGCTTCACCCGCGTCGGCGACTGGAACGGCGTGCTGATCATCGACGACTACGGCCACCATCCGGTGGAGATCGCCGCCGTGCTGCATGCCGCGCGCGAGAGCGCGAAGGGCAGGGTGATTGCGGTGATGCAGCCGCACCGCTACACGCGCCTGAAGGACCTGTTCGAGCAGTTCTGCACCTGCTTCAACGACGCCGACGCCGTCGTCGTCGCGCCGGTCTATCCGGCGGGCGAGGCGCCGATCGCGGGCATCGACCGCGACGCGCTGGTGGCGGGTCTGCGGTCGCACGGCCACAAGCAGGCGATCCCGCTCGAAGGCCCTGAGCAGCTCGCCGTCATCGTCAGGCAGCTGGCGAAACCCGGCGACTACGTGATCTGCCTCGGCGCCGGCTCGATCACGCAGTGGGCCTACGCGCTGCCGGACGAGCTGAAGGCGCTTGGGTGAAGGCTTCGCATTGCGGTTGCATGCATGCGCGCTTATTCTTGACAGTTCGTGCAAAGGACGACTCCGATGAACAAGGCATTGCTGCAAGAGCTGCTACAGCTTTCGCCCGCCGGGCGCGTCGAGATCGCTCAGGAACTGTGGGATAGCGTCGAGGAGGCCGATTTGCCGCCGCTTACTCCCGGCCAAATGCAAGAGATCGATCGGCGTCTTGCCGAACATGGGCGAGACCCGAGCCGGGCGGTTCCGTGGGAAGACGTGCGCGAGCGTCTGCAGGCCCGCTTCAAGTGAAGCTTGTTGTCCAGCCGGAGGCTGAAGCGGATATTGTGGACGCGGCACTCTGGTACGAAGGACGGGCGAAACTCATCAGACAACAGTTCTTACAGACCATCGAGGCAACCTTGGCCGCGATTGGTCAGTACGCCTTGCTCTATGTGGTTTCGAAACAGGAAGTTAATGTGATTGTCTGCTTCCACTGCCGCCGCGATCCCCGGCGCTGGCAAGGCCGGCTGCGCTAATGGCTTTCCCCGACATCACCGCCGAGCTGAAAGCGAGCCTGCCCGAACTGCGCGGCCGCCTGATCGCCAACCAGTCGCTTGCCGAGTTCACCTGGTTCCGCGTCGGCGGCCCGGCGCAGGCGCTGTTCATGCCGGAGGACGAGAACGATCTCGCCTACGCCTTGCGCAACCTGCCGGCCGACATGCCGGTCACCACCGTCGGCGCCGGCTCCAACCTGATCGTGCGCGACGGCGGCGTGCCCGGCGTGGTGATCCGGCTCGGCCGGCCGTTCGGCACCGTCACCGTCGAGGCGAACGACCGCGTCGTCGCCGGTGCCGCCATGCTCGACGTCATGGTGGCGCGGGAGGCGCAGAAGGCGGGTCTCGCCGGCCTCGCATTTCTCTCCGGCAT
>CAZUDR010000629.1:0-1859 GCA_964618715.1 uncultured Undibacter sp.
GGTGACTGATCTGCTGCTGCTCGATGGCGCGCGCTATTCGCAGGAGCAGCTTTCCATTTTCGACGCGGTCATGCGGCGGCTCACCCAGGAAGCGGATCAGGACGCGCTCGTCGAGCTGAGCGGCAGGATCGCGTCGCTGGAACCGGCGCCGGTCGACGTTGCCGGGCGTCTGTCGCACCATGACAACATTTCGGTCGCCCGGCCGGTGCTCGAAAAATGCAACTCCCTCACCGACGAGGTTCTCGTCAGCGTGGCCAAGGCGAAAAGCCAGCACCACTTGCTGGCCATTGCCGGCCGCAAGCAGATCGCCGTGGTCGTCACAGATGTCCTGGTCGACCGCGGGAATGCACAGGTCAAGCTGAGGGTTGTCGGCAACGCCGGTGCGCTGTTCTCCGAATACGGCTTCGCCCGCCTGGTCACCGACTCGCGGACCGACCAGAAGCTTGCCGCGCTGGTCAGCAAGCGGCCGGACATCCCGGAGGAACTGCAGCCGTTTCTGAAGGCGGCGGGCTGACACGCCGGATGCGCGGCCGGGCGGCGCTTCCGCGTCGCGCCGCCGATTCCGGCAGCTTACTGACAAGCCCCGAAAATCCGACTAAATGACGCTCCATCGGCGCGCGGCCTTGAAGCAGGGCCCGCCCGGCACGGTATAAGACGTCCGATTCCTCCAGCGCACGCCCCGGCAGGCCGCATGTACGACATCAGATGGATTCGCGAGCATCCGGAAGCCTTCGACCGCGGCCTCAGGCGGCGCGGGCTGGCGCCGCTGTCGCAGAAGCTGCTGGCGCTCGACGAATCCCGCCGGGCGCTGATCACCCGGCTGGAGCAGGCGCAGGCGCGGCGCAACGCAGCGTCGAAGGAGATCGGCCAGGCCAAGGCGAAGAAGGACGAGGCGACCTCGCAGAAGCTGATGGCCGAAGTGACGGAGCTGAAGGAGACGCTGCCGAAGCTGGAAGCGGAAGAGAAAGAGGCCTCCGCCGCGCTGGAGACCGAACTCGCGCAGATTCCCAACATGCCGCTCGACGAGGTGCCGGACGGCGCCGACGAGACCGGCAATGTCGAGCACCATCAGTTCGGCAAGAAGCGCGACTATGCGTTCACGCCGAAACAGCATTTCGAGCTGGGTGAATCGCTGGGCATGATGGATTTCGAACTCGCCGCCAAATTGTCGGGCGCGCGGTTCGTCGTGCTGCAGAAGGGTTTGGCGCGTATGGAGCGCGCATTGGGCCAGTTCATGCTTGACGTTCACGTCGGGGAGCATGGCTACACGGAAGTCAATCCGCCGATCCTGGTGCGACGTGATGTCATGTTTGGCACAACTCAACTGCCGAAGTTTGAAGAGGATCAGTTTTGGGCATTGGCGGGTACAGACTTGCTCAAACCCGAACCCTCAAAGTTGGATATGAATGATCCGGCCCGGGCGCGAGCAGGTGTGAAGCGCGAGCTCCTGGATGATGCCCTGGGCCTGATCCCCACCGCCGAGGTGCCGCTGACCAACCTGGTCCGCGAGTCGATCGTCGCCGAAGAAGAGCTGCCGATGCGGTTCACCGCCTGCACGCCCTGCTTCCGCGCCGAGGCGGGTGCGGCCGGCAAGGACACCCGCGGCATGATCCGCCAGCACCAGTTCACCAAGGTCGAGCTCGTCTCCATCACCACGCCGGAGCAGTCGCGCGACGAGCACGAGCGCATGCTGGCCTCCGCCGAGGAGGTGCTGAAGAAACTCGACCTGCATTACCGCGTCGTCACGCTGTGCACGGGCGACATGGGATTCGCCGCGCAGAAGACCTGGGACATCGAGGTCTGGCTGCCGGGGCAGGGCGCCTACCGCGAGATCTCCTCCTGCTCGGTGTGCGGCGACT
>CAZUDR010000630.1:0-1847 GCA_964618715.1 uncultured Undibacter sp.
ACGCTGCCAAAGCGAAAGCCGAGCGAGGGGATGTCGCCGTGATCCTGCAGCACCGGCAACACCTCGACGGAGCCACCCTTCCCGTCGATGGACACGGTGTGACCGGGCCTAAGCCGGCGCTCGGTGGCGATCGGCGGGTATTCGCTTCCCGGCGGCGTCATGAAGCAGTAGCCGAAGCGGGCATGCATGGCGCGCGAGGTCGGCTCGTCCATGTGCACGGTCACCCGGTGGCGGCGTGAGACGAACAGCGGGCGCAGGTCGTCGATCCCGTGGGTGTGGTCGGCGTGCTCGTGGGTGAGCAGGACGCCGTCGAGCCAGTCGATGTCTGCGTCCAGCAGCTGCGATCGCAGGTCGGGCGAACAATCGACAAGCACACGGGTCCGGTGGCCTTGCGCGTTCGTGCGCTCGACAAGCAGGCTGCAGCGCCGCCGCCGGTTCTTCGGATTGCCGGGATCGCAGCTGCCCCAGCCCAGCGCCACCCGCGGCACGCCCATGGATGAGCCGCAGCCGAGGATCGTGAACGTCAGGCTCATGCGGCGTCGGCCAGCTTCTGTGGCACCTTGCTGAACAGCCGGAAGAAGTTTTCTGTGGTCTGGCGCGCAATGTCGTCGAACGAAACGCCGCGCGTGTCGGCCAGCACCTTCGCGGTCTCGACGACGTAGGCCGGCTCGCAGCGCTTGCCGCGGTACGGCAGCGGCGCGAGATACGGCGAATCCGTCTCCACCATGATGCGGTCGGCCGGCAGGTCGCGGGCGATCGCCCGCAGGTCGTCGGAGCGCGTGAAGGTAAGAATGCCGGTGAACGAGACATAGAGCCCCAGTTCGATCGCCCTGAACGCCAGATCGCGGCCGCCGGTGAAGCAATGCAGGATGGCGGGGAAGGCGCCCTTCCCCGTTTCTTCCGTCAACACCCGCGCCATGTCGGCGTCGCAATCGCGCGAATGGATGACCAGCGGCAGGCCGGTTTCGCGTGCGGCGGCAATGTGTTGCAGGAAACCCTTCAACTGGGCCTCACGCGGGCTGTTGTCGTAGTGATAGTCGAGCCCGGCTTCCCCGATGGCCACCACTTTCGGGTGGTTTGCCTTTTCGACCAAGGCCCTGGCGTCGATATCGAGCTCCTCGTCGGCGTGGTGGGGATGGGTCCCGACCGAGCAGAAGACCTCGGGAAATTTCTCCGCAATGGCAAGGATCTGCGCGTGCTTCTTCACGCGCGTTGAGATCGTCACGATGCGGCCGATGCCGGCGGCGCGGGCGCGCGCCACCACCGCGTCCGCCTCGCCGGCGAGGTCGGGAAAATCGAGGTGGCAGTGGCTGTCGACCAGCATGGTCATGCCTTCACCTCCTCCGCCTCCACAAACCGGGGGAACACCGGCTTGGGCGCCGGCAGCGAAATCCCCGGCTTGATGCGGCCGGCCGCTCCAAGCGCCGCAAAGTCACGGCCGCCGGGCTCTATTGCCAGCAGATCAAGCAGCCTGGCCGCAGACGCGGGCATGAACGGAAGGGCAAGGATGCCGATCTGGCGCACAACCTCCGCCGTGACGTAAAGGATCGTCCCCTGCCGCTTGGGATCGGTCTTGGCCTTGGCCCACGGCTCCTCTGACGCGAAATAGCGGTTGGCGTCCGCGACCACGGCCCACACGGCGGCAAGCACCTGGTGCAGCTGCTGCGTTGCCATGAACTCGCGGGCCTTGCCGATCATGGCATCGGCAGACGCAAGGATGGTCTTGTCGGCATCGTTAAAGGCACCCGGCTCCGGCAGCACGCCGCCAAAGGCCTTGCCGACCATCGACAGCGAGCGCTGCGCCAGGTTGCCGAGATCATTGGCGAGATCGGCATTGATGCGGTTGA
>CAZUDR010000631.1:0-1836 GCA_964618715.1 uncultured Undibacter sp.
GCGGGAGCATCATAAGCGCCGCGCGACGCCGTCCGGAAACCTCGATAGGCCGCCCAGAGGGTCATTATTAATGATCGTTGGTATTATTGTTGCGACACCCGCAAATCGGCTTTCAAGAGGTTGAATTTCCTGACCGTAATCAATCGACATTAAGAAAACGTCCCCGGAAGTTTCGGCCCAATCCGGACCCAGTTTCCTCCCCCGCACACATGTTTTTCGCGCAATAGAAGCATCATTTTCAGGGAGACCGCTCAACACATTAACGGAAAAGGAACGGCATCGCTTTGTACAAGGATTTGCAATGGTCCCATCGGGGTCCGGGATTTTCGGGTAACGTCCGGTTGTGTCCCTTGGCGTGGTGTAGGAGGCGGTCATTGGCGCCTTCGTGAGGCGGGACCGTGTCATGCCGCGGGGATGGCCAGCGGCGTTGAGGAGTGATGATGGCGGAACTCGGCCAGGGTTTCCAGTGGCATGTAGCGCCGTGAGACGGCCCACTCGTCGTTTTGCTCCATCAGAATGGCGCCGACGAGGCGGATGATGGCGCCGTCGTTGGGAAAGATGCCGACGACGGCGGTGCGTCGTTTCACCTCCTTGTTGAGCCTTTCCAGGGGGTTGGTCGAGTGGAGCTTGGACCACAGGTCCTTGTGGAAGGACATGAAGGCGAGGACATCGTGCTCGGCGTCGTCCATCAGCCTGGCGAGCTTGTCGAAGCGCTGGCGCAAGCTATCGGCGACATGACGCCATTGCTGGCGCGCGGCCTCGGCGGTCTCCTGGGCGAACACGGTGCGGATCAAGGCGGCGACCATGGCGCGCTGCGAGGGGCCGACATGAGCCAGGGCGTTGCGCATGAAGTGAACGCGGCAGCGCTGCCAGGTGGCGTTGAGAACCTTGGCGGCGGCCGCCTTCAGGCCTTCGTGGGCGTCGGAGATCACCAGCTTGACGCCGCGCAGGCCGCGGCGCGTCAACGAGCGCAGAAAGTCGGTCCAGAACGGTTCGGCCTCGGAAGGGCCGATCGCCATGCCCAGCACCTCGCGGCGGCCGTCGGTGTTGACGCCGGTGGCCAGTATACAGGCGACGGAAACGATCCTTCCGCCCTGGCGGACCTTGATGTAGGTGGCGTCGATCCACAGGAACGGCCAATCGCCTTCAAGGGGGCGTTCGAGGAAAGCGTGGACCCGCTCGTCGATCTCGGCGCACAGCCGGGACACCTGGCTCTTGGACACGCCGGACATGCCCATCGCCTTGACCAGATCGTCGACCGAACGGGTCGATATGCCCTGCACGTAGGCTTCCTGGATCACCGCCGTCAGCGCCTTCTCGGCGGTCCGCCGGGGTTCCAGAAAACATGGGAAATAGGAGCCCTTGCGCAGCTTGGGGATCTGCAGGTCCACCGTTCCGGCGCGGGTCTCCCAGGATCGCGGCCGGTAACCGTTGCGCCAGTTCGCCCGCTCCACGCCGCGCTCGCCGTGGCCGGCGCCGCACAGGCTGTCGACCTCCAGCTCCATCAGCCGCTGGCTGGCGAAACCGATCATCTCGCGCAGAAGATCGGCGTCGGCGGACTTCCCAAGCAGCTCCGGAAGGGTCATCGTAAACTTGGTCATCGTGTCGTCTCCATCGTCGGTTGGTTTGGTGTCGAAACCCCAACCTACACGAAGACGCGCGATGACCACCGCCTGAAGCCCGAGCTCCGCTTGTTCGCGGAGCTCCGCTCGGGCTTCAGGCTCAATTCCTACACCACTCGACGGGACACTCCCACAGCGCGCCGTCCGGACACGCTTGCATTTCGACGCCGGCGAACATAAATACCGTGCCCGTCATGCCGTCGGCTCGGCCGCT
>CAZUDR010000632.1:0-1828 GCA_964618715.1 uncultured Undibacter sp.
TGTATTGCGGCTCGGCGCCCTGCGCCCGGAGTGCCGCGCCGATCCGCGCCGCCACACCGTGCTCGGCGAGATCGGCCACGATCACGGTCGGCCGCGGCGCGCCGCCTGCCGCGATCTCGTCGGCGAGCGCGTTGAGCCGGTCCTCGCGCCGCGCCACCAGCGCCAGCTCGTGGCCGTGCCGCGCGAACACCCGCGCCAGCGCAACGCCGATGCCGGCGGAGGCGCCGGTGATGACGGTGACCGGACGCAGCGCGGTCATGCACCTCCGCCTGCCACGCGGTTGCGCAGCGCGATGCGCTCGCGGCGCGGCACATGCAGCAGGTCGGCGGCGCGCCAGATCAGGTTGTCCTCGAACTCGGAGACCGTGCCGTCGGCAAACACCACCTGCCACATCATCTCGATGACGCGCGCGCGGCCCTTCTCGTCGAGGGTGCGGTTGAGTCGCGCGGTGAACTGGTAGAGATCGACCGCCTCCTGCTCCATGGCGCTGGCCTCGGCGAGCAGTTCGTCGGCGTCGGCGTCGTCGAGCTTGAAGCGCTCGCGGATCAGCGCCCGCATCTTTTCCCGCTCGCTGTCGTCGAAATGGCCGTCGATGCGGGCGGCATGCACCAGCAGCGCGGCGGCGGCGAGGCGGTAGTCGTTCTCGTCGAAGCGGCCGCCGTCCTTGCTGCCGTCGTCGCCGACCTCGGCAAACATCTTGCGGATGGAAGCGAACATGGGGGCAATATCCTTGTTATCCTGAAAAACGACCGGGCGCCGCCCCGCGACGGATGCGTGGCATCAATCTAGGCGCACAACACCGCGCCTGCCACCCTCAACCAAAGACGGCAAGCCGCGGCCGTCAATAACAGCACCCGCTCGGCCTCATGCTGAGGAGCGCTCCAACGGAGCGCGTCTCGAAGCATGAGGCCGCCCCATCCTTCGCGACGCGGCGCTTGCGCGCCGCTCCTCGGGATGAGGCGGACCGGTCCTCAGTCGGCGCCTTCCCGCGGCGCCGCCGCCAGCGCGGCCCGCCGGCCGAGAAGCGACGGCCCCCAGCCGGCGGCGAGGAGTACGAGGCCGGCCAGATCGACCCAGATGCTGGTCGGAAACAGCAGGCAGAACGCGGCCACGCCGAACGCCGCACGCTGCCACAGCGCGATCCGCCCGTGCACGGGCTCGGCGTCCTGCACCATCATGGCCAGCGCCAGATAGCCGAACAGGTAGCCGAGCGCGGTGGTGACGATGTCGAAGGTCGAGCCGAACAGCAGCAGGCCCGGCGCGTAGACGAAGCTGAACGGGATCAGCACCAGCGTGACGCCGAACTTGAGCGCGGCAAAGCCGGTGCGCATCGGGTCGGCGCCGGCGATCGCCGCCGCGGCGAAGGCGGAGACGCAGACCGGCGGCGTGATGTTGGAGAGACACGCGGCGTAGAACACGACGAGATGCGCCGGGATCTCCGGCACGCCGAGCTGGATCAGCGCGGGTGCGGCCACCACCGCGAGGATGATGTAGGAGCCGGTGGTGCTCGAGCCCATGCCGATGATGATGGAGATGATGGTCACCAGCACCACGGTGAAGAACAGGCTGCCGCCGGCGAACTCGATCAGCACGGCGGAGAACTTCAGCCCCAGCCCCGACAGCACGATGCCGCCGATGATGATGCCGAGCGTGCCGATCGCCGCGCCGGCCGAGGTGTTGTTGTGCGCGCCGGAGATCAGCGCGTCGATCACCTTGCCCGGGCCCATCCTTGTGTCGCGGCGCAGGAACGACAGCACGAAGGCCGACACCGTGCCCCAGAAGGCGCCGTAGTCGGGCGAGTAGCCGCGGAACAGCAACGTGAGCACGA
>CAZUDR010000633.1:0-1826 GCA_964618715.1 uncultured Undibacter sp.
GCCGGCAAGGATGACCAGGTCGGAAGGCTGCAGGCCGCCCATCATGCGGTCGAGATCATCGAGACCGGCGGCCAGTCCTGACAGTTTTCCGTCGCGCTGATAGGCGTGCGCGGCCATGTCCACCGCGGTGGTGAGCGCCTGGGCGAAGCGCTGGAAGCCGCCGTCGTAGCGTCCGGTTTCGGCCAGTTCGTAGAGCCGGCGCTCGGCATCCTCGATCTGCTCGCGCGGGGAAAAGTCGACCGGCGCGTCATAGGCAACATTGACCATCTCCTCGCCGACGGTGATCAGTGCACGCCGTGTCGCTAGGTCGTAGATGGTACGGCCGTAGTCTTCCGCATTGATGATGGTGGTGGCCTCGGCGGCGAGCCGCGCCAGATACTGGGTGACCGTGAGTCCGCCAATATCAATATTGGCATCGAGAAAGGTCTTCAGCGTCACCGGTGTGGCAATCTTGCCGGCGCGCACGAGATCGCGGGAAAGCTGGAAGATGTTCTGGTGGATAGGCTCGAAGAAGTGCGCCGGCTCAAGGAAGTCGGACACGCGGTACAGCGCTTCATTGTTGACCAGGATCGCCCCTAACAGGGCCTGTTCCGCCTCGATATTGTGCGGCGCGGAACGATACTGGGACGCCGGTTCTTCGACCGGCTTGCGAGCGACTGATTCGAGCGGGGCCATAGGGGTTGCTGTTGCGCCAATTTGACGAAACTGTGATCCGTCAGTTCCGGGGTCTTTGTTGCGTTTAACAGACGTGCGGGCAGGCGCGACGGCTGCGCGCGCGTCATTGCCGCTTTCCACACTACTCACTGGCGATGAAAATCAGGGCGTCCGCCGCGACGTCGAGACTTGACCGGATCACCCGACAACCGGGAAAGCACGAGACAAGCTCATCGCGCTCGTTAAATTTCCTGCGGACGGCGTTGTTTGCAAACGGGTTCCGGTGTCCGGCCGTCCCAGGCGCGCATGCTCCGGGGACGTGGTCGCGGCGCGACGCTACTCGCCGGCGAGGCGCAATGGTGCCGCCTGCTGGCCCTCGGCGGCCCGCAGCCGTCGTTCCTCCCGGCCGATATAGTCGCGGGTCATCGGCACCACGCCCTGCCGCTTGGTGAGCTGGATCTGGAACACCATCATGTTCTGCTCACGAAACGACATCTCCGACGCAGCCAGGTAGAACTCCCACATGCGCACGAAATGCCGGTCGTAGATACGCTCCGCCTCCTCGCGATGGGCAAGGAAGCGTTCGCGCCAGTGCTTCAGGGTTTCGGCATAATGCAGTCGCAGGATTTCGATGTCGGTGACCAGCAGGCCGGCATGCTCGATCTTCGGCAGCACCTCCGACAGCGACGGAATATAGCCGCCGGGGAAGATGTATTTGGCGATCCACGGATTGGTGGCGGCCGGGCCGCCCGAACGGCCGATGGAGTGCAGCACCATGACGCCGTCGTCAGCCAGCAATTGCGCGGACTTCCTGAAGAAGGTGTCGTAGTGGCCGACGCCGACGTGCTCGAACATGCCGACCGACACGATACGGTCGAAGGGGCCGGGCACGTCGCGGTAATCCTGCAGCAGGAAACGCGCGTGTTCGGCAAGGCCCTTTTCCGCCGCGCGCTCGTTGGCAACCGCATGTTGCTCCTGCGAGAGCGTGATGCCGGTCACCCTGGCGCCGGTGGTTTCCGCCATGTAGAGGCCGAGCCCGCCCCACCCGCAGCCGATATCGAGCACGCTCCTGTCCTTGCCGAGCAGCAGTTTTGCCGCCAGATGCCGCTTCTTGGCGATCTGGGCGTCGTCAAGCGATTGCTCGGGGCTTTCAAAATAGCCGCAGCTGTATT
>CAZUDR010000634.1:0-1821 GCA_964618715.1 uncultured Undibacter sp.
GCCGCTGATCATCGTGCCGCACACGCTGTCCGAGCTCACCGGTCCGGTCTACGGCCACGACGCGGTGCAGGAAGGCGACAACGACCTCACCACGCAGCACAAGGGCGAGCCGCTGGGCGAGCGCATCATCGTGCACGGCCACATCCTCGACGAGGACGGGCGTCCGGTGCCCGACACGCTGGTGGAAATCTGGCAGGCCAATGCCTGCGGCCGCTACATCCACAATGTCGATCAGCACCCGGCACCGCTCGATCCGAACTTCACCGGCGCCGGCCGCACGGTGACCGACAGGAACGGCTATTACAAGTTCATCACCGTCAAGCCCGGCGCCTATCCGTGGGGCAACCACTACAATGCCTGGCGGCCCAACCACATCCACTTCTCGGTGTTCGGCCACTCGTTCCTGTCGCGTCTGGTCACGCAGATGTATTTCCCGGGCGACCCGCTGTTCCCGTTCGACCCGATCTTCAATTCGGTGACCGACGAGAAGGCGCGACAGCGCATGATCTCGACCTTCGATCTGGAGAACACCGTTCCCGACTGGGCGCTCTGCTTCCGCTTCGACATCGTGCTGCGCGGACGCGAGGCGACACCACAAGACACGGACAAGCACTGATGTCGGACCTTACGCCTTCGCAGACCGTCGGGCCGTTCTTCGCCTACGGGCTCACCCCGCGCAATCGCTACGAGTGGCGGCCGGAGCACGGCAAGCATCTCTATGACTGGAAGGAGACCGTCGGCGGCAATCTGGTCACGCCGGACGCCAGCGGCGAGCGCATCCGTATCGAGGGCGCGGTCATCGACGGCGACGGCCGGCCAATCCCGGATGCCATGATCGAGATCTGGCAGGCGGACGCGCAGGGCCGCTACGCGCATCCGCGCGACAACCAGGCGCTGCCCAACGCCAAGTTCAGGGGCTTCGGCCGCTCGGCCTGCGATACCGACGGCGTCTATGCCTTCGATACCATCAAGCCGGGCCGGGTGCCCGGTCCCGGCGGCAAGCAGCAGGCGCCGCACATCGTCGTCGCGGTGTTTTCGCGCGGCATGCTGCGGCAGATCTATACCCGGATGTACTTCTCCGACGAGACGTCGAACGCGGATGATCCCGTCCTGACACTGGTCCCGGAGGACCGGCGCGGAACTCTCATTGCCCACAAGGAGTCGAAAGGCGGGCAGACCGTCTATCGCTTCGACATCCGGGTCCAGGGCGAGAACGAGACGGTTTTCTTCGAGGTCTAGCCGGGAGTCCTTCGCTTTTCGGGGCGGAAGCGGGCCATTTTGCGCCCACTTCCGCCCAATTTTTTTGCGCGAAATTGGGACGCGTCCCAATAGACCGGCCTGATTGCTTGCCGCGCCGTGGGAGGCTTCAGCGTCAATCGTCTGATATTACAGTAACTTCAAAAAACGTATTGCCCACCCACGCTGCCCATCTTTCCCAACGCTTGACGAAAAGGGCTCGGCTTGGTTCGCTTCGCGGTACAACGGCCTTCGAGAGCCGGTCGGGAAACGCGCCATGAACGAGCAAATTCTCCAGGAGATCAGCGATTTCTGCCGCCAGCGCGGCCTTGCCGAATCCACCTTCGGCAGGCGCGCCGTCAACGACGGCAAGCTCGCCAGCCGGCTGCGCAACGGCGGCCGCATCACCACCGACACACTGGAAAGGATCCGGTCCTTCATGGCGAACAATGCCGATGCGGTGCCGGGACGGCGCCGCGTGTTGTTCGACGCGCCGCCGCCGCCGCCGCCGTTGCCGGAGGTCACCCCGCCGGCGCCGCCGGTCGCCAACGGCCAGGGCGGCGACGACCCGCAGCGCAATTTCCG
>CAZUDR010000635.1:0-1819 GCA_964618715.1 uncultured Undibacter sp.
CAGGTGAACACGTTGATGCGGTAGCCGCGCGTCCCGTAGGACCAGCACGGCACCACGCCATTGCTTACCGCATAACCGGCGGCGCGCGCCTGCCGCCAGCGCTGCCACGCGGTCTGCTGGGTGGCGTAGGGACCGATGCGCCGCGCGCACTGGTTCTGGGCGACCTGGAGGCCGTCGCCGGCGGCGGCCGGCAGCGGCGTCAGGCAGACGGCGAGAAGGGCGGAAGACAGCAGCAATCGGCGCATGATGCTCTCCTGACCGGGACGGGGCGCGCTCCGTGGCGCGCGGGAGGACGAACGCACCGGCGTCCCATCCGCAGCGTTCGCCGACGACGGGGGACTGCGGGGGCGAGGTTAGGCCGGCGGATGCGCGGGGAGTATGAACGGGGTCACATTCGGCGTGTGGCGGATCGGGCCGGCCGAAGTGATGAAACAGGCCATGCGCAGGCTATGGTGCATGGCCAACGGTTACTCCACAAACGACAATGTGCGCCGTGTCAGGCTATGCCATTGCCCTTGCGGACGTCGCCGCGGTCCCGGTCATGACGGGCCCCGGTTGCACGCCTCACCGCCGACCGGCAGTTCGACCCCGGGACCGACGACGTTGATGAACGACCATTTGTATCCGTCGCGGTACAGCGTCAGCTTCAGGTATCCGCGCGAGGTATTGGCGAATTTCTGACTCAGCGGATGACGGCGAACGGGAACGCCGGTTTTGTCGAGCCTGACGCGGTAAAGGACTGCGCCGCCCGTCCCGGCGACAAACGTTCTGACCCCGCGAACGGGATCAGGTTTTCCGACGGCATTCTGTTTCCGGAACTGTTCCAGATCATGATCGTGCCCGCTCACAAGCACCGTGGCGCCGGCCGAATACAGGGCGGCCATGATCGCCCGCATGCTTTTATTGCCGGATGTTCTCCCCTTGCCGTGGAGGCCGGAGCTGTTCAGGAACGGATGGGTGAAGGCGAGCACGCAACGCGGGCGTGGACCCGGGAGCCGGGATTTGAGCCAGTGCGGGAGGTTGCCCGCGTTCTGGTAGACGTCGAGGCCGGCAATCAGCCAGCCGTCGTCGGCGCCTGCAGGAAATCTTGTCGTGAAGCTGAGCGCATTGTCCGGCGCGGGGAGCGGCTGGCCACCTGACGCTGCGAGCTGCGCGACGTGATCGCGGAAATAGGCCTTGTATCGGGCGGCCCTGACCGTCCTGTCTGACGTGTCATCGGTGTAGTCGTGATTGCCGGGGACCGGAATCAGCCGCTGCTTGTGCCTGCCCCATGTCCGGATGAACGCATCGAAACATTTTTCGTAACTTCCCGCGACGAGCCTTTTGTTCCGGTAGTCGCCGTAGGCGACATCGCCCGGAATCAGGACACCGACGGGCAACCCTCCGGCGCCAGATACGATCGAATCGATTGCATCCGCCATCGCGCCGAATGCCGGGCCGGAGTGATGACAGCCTGTGATGTCGCCGGCTGCGATCAGGATTCCGATCGGCTCGCCGGTCTGCGCGCGCGCAGGCGGGGCGGCGCTCACCAGGGCGGCGCCGATGGCGGCGATCGCTGAACTGCGAAATTTCTTCGACAATCGTTTCATCGGCCCGTTCGTTCCGGTGGAAACGGTCCTGTACCATCGCCACCGGAAATCACAACAGAGCCTGTGACCGACTGTCCAGCTCCGGCACCGGTCGAGAAGACGGCAACGATCGGATAGGTTCGGCGCCAGCATGGCGTCGCGCCAGCGCGGACGCAAAGTGCCAGGGGAGGAATTCATGACGGCAAGGCGTGCGGCCATGCATGCGGGCGAGGCGGTGGCGGAGGCGCTGC
>CAZUDR010000636.1:0-1814 GCA_964618715.1 uncultured Undibacter sp.
CGAGCGCGGCCCGGCCATTGCCGAGATAGAGAACGCGGTCGAGGGTGCCGATCAGCTGGTTGAGCTCGTGCGCGCTGAACAGGACGGTGACGCCGCGCTCGCGGCAGGCATCGGCCACCACGCCGATGGCGGTCTCCTGGTGACGCGCATCAAGGCCGATCAGGGGCTCGTCGAGCAGCAGCAGGCGCGGATTGCCGATCAGCGCCTGCGCCAGCAGCAGGCGCTGGCGTTCACCGCCCGACATCTCGGCCAGCGGCCGCCGGCTGAGGTCCTGTGCTCCGACCCGCTCGAGCATTGCATCGATGGCGCGCCGGTCGGTGCCGGAGAGCGACGGGAGGCCCCAACGTTCGCCGTTGAACGAGGAGGCGATGAAGTCGACCCCGCGCAGCCGCACATCCGGCAGGACGGTGCGCACCTGTGGCAGGTAGCCGATGCTGGCATCGCCGCGGTGCGGCGTCCGCCCGAACACGCGCAGTGTCCCTGCGCTTGGCGCCAGCAGGCCGAGGATCGCGCGCAGCAGCGTGGTCTTGCCGGCGCCGTTCGGCCCCAGCACCCCGATGAACTCGCCGGGCCGGATGGCGAAGCTCACCTCGTGAAGCACATCCCGACTGCCGACGCGCAGGCTGGCGCGTGCGAGTTCGACCGCCGCGGTCACGATCCCGTCTCCGCCAGCGCCTTGTCGAGTGCGTCCAGCTGTCCGAGCATCCAGTCGGCGAACGACGTGCCGGGCGGTTTCATTTCGCTTGCCGCGACCACGGGCACCCTGGACTTGCGCGCAACTGCAAGCAGCCGCCCGGTCAGCGCGTCGGAAACCTGCGCGTTGTAGATGAGCACCCGCACCTTGCGCTGCTTGAGATCGGTCTCGAAAGCCGCGAGATCGCGCGCGGCCGGTTCGGTGTCGTTCATCATCGCGGTCTGGAACGACCGGTTGCGCATGGCGAGCCCGAGCGCATCGGCCATCGGGCCGAACACCGGCTCGGTAGCGGTCACCGGCGTGCCGGCATATTTCGCGCGCAGACGGGCAACGTGCGCTGCCATGCGGTCGAGCGCCGCGAGTGTCGTCGTCAGCCGTGCGGCGTAGTCGCCGGCATGCGCGGGGTCGGCTTCGCTCAACGCCGCTGCGATGGCTCTCGCGACCGCCGGCATGACGGCGGGGTCGTACCAGAAATGGGGATTGTCACCCGGCTTGCGGCCGATCAGTTGCGCGACATTGATGACCGTGCGGTCGGCGCGCGGCGCCGTGCGCAGGAGTTTCTCCGCCCAGGGATCATAGTCGGCGCCGTTGATGATCACGAGCCGGGCGTCGGCGAAACGCCGGATGACGGCGGGCGAGGCCTCGAACAGATGCGGATCCTGCGTCGGACTGTTGAGGATGCTGACGACCTCGACACGGTCGCCGCCAATCGCGCCTGCAATGCCACCATAGACGTTCTCCGCCGCCACCACCCGGATGGTCCCGGCGGCGGCGGCCGCCGCCGCGGGCAGGGCGAGGCTGACTGCGATTGCGATGCCGGCGAGGAGGCGCACGGTGCTAACATCCTTGTATTGCTCGAGAAACGGGCGGAGGCCGCTAATGAATGTTATAATGTAACACTATGCCGGACGGCATGGAAGGGGGCTGGGCCGATGCAGGCCCGTTACACCGATATCCGTTAGCATCGCTGCCGGCGGCGAAGGGCATTCCGGAAACCAGTGGCCCGATCAGAAACGCGGGGAGGGCGAGATGTTATGGGTAGAACTTCTGGGCTACGCAGCCTCGCTCGCGGTGCTTTTGACCTTCTGCATGAGCACCATGATCCCGCTGCGCATGCTGG
>CAZUDR010000637.1:0-1811 GCA_964618715.1 uncultured Undibacter sp.
AGATGATGGGCGTCTCCGCACAGGACAATACCATTCACCTCGCCATCGCCACCTGGGAATGGCCGAGCTATTTTGATCCGGAGCAGCGGCTCAAGGGCATCCGGCTCGACCTTGCCGACTACCGCCGGCCCGACCCGAAGACCGCGCCGGTCAGGGCCAAGGCGGCCGGGCTTTACATGATCTGCACCATCTCCAAGCACGCGGCCGAACGCAAAGGCTATGCCGATGCCATGATGCTGGACTGGGAGGGGCGCGTGGCCGAATGTACCGGCGCCAATATCTTCTTCATCAAGGACGGCAAGATCCACACGCCGATCGCCGACTGCTTCCTCGACGGTATCACCCGGCAGACCGTGATCGGACTTGCGCGCAAGCGCGGCATTGAAGTCGTCGAACGGCGCATCATGCCGGACGAACTCGATGATTTCGGCGAGTGCTTCATCACCGGCTCGGCCGCCGAAGTTACCGCAGTGTCCGAGATCGCCAGGTGGACGTTCGCGCCCGGCACCATCACCAAGCAATTGATGGAAGACTACACGGCCGCGGTGCAGCCGCAGTTCGCCGCGGCGTAGCGACCGACGTCAGGCCTGTCCCCGCTCCCGCGGCCGCAACAGCGTGACAAAGCTGACCCGATTGATGGCACAGAAGTAGTCCATACGCTCGTCGAGCACGCGGCGCTTGCTGCGGGCCGCGTGTCGCAGCAGCAAATCGCCCTTGCTGCCGAAAATCACGAACCCGATGTGAAAGTAGTCGAGATTGCGCCGGCGGGTGACGAAGCCGACGATGTCACCGTCGGCGAGCTGGTCCCTGCCGGCGAGAAACACCTTGCGCGGGATGACGGTCATCCGGAAGCGACGTTTTCCCAGCTCCCTGTGCCAGTAGACCGTCTTTGTGATCTCCACCTCGCCGTCCATGTGCAGGTAGTCGCAGAATCCGTTTTCGACGTTGTGTTCGCCCCACTCGAAGAAATAATGGTTGCGCTCGCGCCATTCGACCACGCCGTCGTGATAGCGGATCCGGCGCAGTGTCTCCTCGAACTCGCTACTGTCGCGGGCACGCGCCGCCGCCAGCACGGTTTCGCAATAGGTGACGCAGTCGAACCCGTCGTCGCGCACGACAAACCGCTCTTGCCGCTTTGGCCCGCCAATCAGCGAATAGCTGAGGTACCGCGTGCCGCGTAGCGCGGCGGAGATGTATGCGATGCGCCGTGAGATCGGTTCAATGCCGCGTGCGGACCCGATAAGCGCCTCGATCTGCTCCGTCTTGCCTGCAGCCGGCCGAAAACCGGCCACAAAGGCCGCGCCACCAGCAAACGACAGCAGGACGCTGCGGCGGCTCGGGCTCACTCCCGCACCACTACAAGCCGGTCGGTCCCGGATTCCGCGCCCCACACCTCACCGGGACGGCCGAGCAGCTGGCGGACGGCGGCGCGGCGCCGGTTGCTGGGATACGTCTCGAACTTTTCAGTTTCCGGATCGAACCGGACCACCGCGTTGAGGCTGAAATCGGAGAGCCAGACCTTGTCCTTGTCGTCGACATAGATGGCGTAGGCTCCGCCCGTGCTGTTCGGTATCGGCCAGACCTTCCACGACTTCGCCATCGGGTCGTAGCGGCCGACTTCGCCGGTGTTCCAGAAGCTCACCCACAATATCCCCTTGGAGTCCGACCAGATGCGGCGCGGGCCGACGCCTTCCTTCGGCGGCTGGACCATCAGGGCATCCCCGCTCACGGTGTCGACCTTGGTGATGTGATCGCCGGCGAGCGAGGCGTACCAGACGTCGCCAGCCGGCGTGGTGGTGATGCCGTAGGGG
>CAZUDR010000638.1:0-1808 GCA_964618715.1 uncultured Undibacter sp.
CGCGCTGCAGTCAGCGGGCGCTCACGCGCTTTACGTCGAAGGCTTGTCGATCAGGAGCGAAAGCGTCGCCGAGACGCGCGGTCGGCGTCCCTGGGTGCCTAATCGGGAGACGACGAAGGTGCCATCCTTGCCGGCAGGACAGACCTATGCCCGCGATCGCGGGGCTTTCGGCGAGGGCCCGGAGCCAAGCTTCGACGGCAATTCGGAAGAGTGATGCCTAATAGCGGCGGATAAGGCCGACCAGACGCCCCTGCACACGCACGCGGTCAGGCCCGAAGATGCGCGTCTCGTAGGCCTGGTTCGCGGCCTCGAGTGCGATGGAATCACCACGACGGCGCAGACGCTTCAAGGTCGCTTCCTCTTCGTCCACCAGCGCCACGACGATGTCGCCGTTACTCGCGTCCTCGCATTTGCGGACGATGATGGTATCGCCGTCGAGGATGCCCGCCTCGATCATGGAATCGCCTTTGACCTCGAGGGCGAAATGCTCGCCCTTGCTGAGAAGCTCTGGGGGCACCTCGATTGTGTCCATGCGCGTCTGGATCGCCTCGATCGGCACGCCGGCGGCAATGCGGCCCATGACCGGAACGCTGACGGTCTGGGGCATGGCCTCGCCTTCGGCCATCTGTGGCACACGGCCCAAGCTTCCCTCGATCACGCTCGGCGAGAAGCCGCGGGACCGGGCGGAGCCAACCGTTTGAACCACGGATTCGGGCAGGCGGACGATCTCCATGGCGCGGGCGCGGTGAGGCAGCCGACGGACGAAACCGCGCTCCTCAAGGGCTGTGATCAACCGGTGAATGCCGGACTTCGACTTGAGGTCGAGAGCCTCCTTCATCTCGTCGAAGGAGGGCGGGACCCCCGTCTCCTTCAACCGCTCATGGATGAACATGAGAAGCTCTTTCTGCTTCGGTGTGAGCATCTGGTCCCCTTTGAGCGATCAGGACCGGGCTTGGGCAGCCAGGAACGATTTTCGCCCCTCTGTACAAATCATGAACAGTATAAATGTTCTGTTTGTGTTCCGCAAGCGCCTTGGCCACAAAATGCAGTATCCGAGGCACCGAAGCCCAGGAAATCGCGTGATTCGAGTTTCCGTCGCCTTAATTAGCCCGACAGAGGCAGGATTTTCACACGGGCCCCCTCAGGAAGCGCCGGGGCGTGCGGCGGACGCACGATGAGGCAGTCCGCGCCGGCAAAAGCAGCCACGAGAGAGGAGTCCTGGGAGGGCAACGGGCGCACACGGCGCGTCCCATCCTCATCCCAGCGGGATGCGGCGCGCATATAGTGCTCCCGCGGCCCGTTGGCTTCCACGGCCTCACCCAGCACAGCCTCGGCCTGGGGGGACGCCTGCTCCACGAACCCGAGTAGGGCACACAGCAGGGGGATGAGGAAGACCTGGGCGCACACGAGCACGGACACGGGATTGCCCGGCAGCCCGAGAACCGGTTGCGTCCCGAGCTTGCCGTAGAGCACGGGCTTGCCCGGCCGCATGGCGAGCTTGGAGAAGGCGAGCTCGAGCCCTTCGCCTTCCAAGGCGCTCGCCACGAGATCGCGTTCGCCCACCGAGGCGCCACCGATCGTGACGAGAACGTCTGCGCCGGCGCCGGTCTTGGCCAAAATCGCGATGCTTTCGCGCTCGTCCTTGGCAATGCCGAGATTGACCGCTTCGCTGCCATTGGCCTCGACAAAGGCGGCAAGCCCATAGCCGCCGCAGGCGACGATCTGGTCGGGACCGCGCGCTTCGCCCGGGGGCACCACCTCGTCACCCGTCGCCAGAATGGCGATCTTGGGTTTGCGGCGCACCGGCA
>CAZUDR010000639.1:0-1803 GCA_964618715.1 uncultured Undibacter sp.
CAGCGCCCGCGTCGCCGAGTGACGCATGCGGTCGATGGCGTCGTTGATGGTCGCCATCTGGCCCTGCTTCATCAGCAGGCGGATCACGTCCACTCCGCGCTCCGACATGCGGTTGGCCAGCTCCTGGATGGTAATCGTCTCCGGGATCGTGACCTCGCGGACCAGCTTTTCGCGCGGCTCGGCCGCGGCATGACCCTTCAGCCGCTGGGTGCGGCGGCGGAACGAGGCCACCGAGCGTTCGCGCACCTCGTCGGCATTCATGGCATTGATGACAGTCAGGCGGCCGCGCTGCTTGGGCGGGCCGGCGCTGCGCGGTGCCGGACGTGGCGCCACGGCTGTGCGACTGCCGGCCCGGCGTGCGGTGCGCGGGGCTTCCTCTTCGTCCGCCTCCATCGCCATGCGGGCGCTGGCGCGCCGGCCTTCATCCTCGCCAAACCGTTTCTTGGCGACCTCGTCGGCCTTGCGCTTGGATTCTTCTTCGTGCTTGCGGCGCTCTTCTTCATCCCGTTTGCGCGCTTCGGCTGCCTCGCGTTCGGTCTTGTCGACGATCTCCTGGCTGGCGCGGCGGCGCGCCTCTTCCTCGGCAATGCGGCGCTCCTCGGCCTCGCGTACGCGCGAGTCGGCAAGCGCATGGGCGCGTGCCGCCATCTCTTCCTCGGTCAGGGTGCGCAGCACGACGCCGGACGGCCTGGTCGCCTCCTGCGGCGCAGACGGCGTGGCGGCCGCGGCAGCGCCCCGCCGCGGCGCGGCGCGCTTCTTCGGCGCTTCGGCCGGTGCCGGCTCGGCCTTGGCCTCGGCCGGAGCGCTGATGGTGCGGCGCTTGACCTTCTCGACCACCACCTGCTTGCTGCGGCCATGGCTGAAGCTCTGGCGCACCACGCCCGTTTCAGTGCGTGGCTTGAGGGACAGCTTGCCGCCGCCCACACTCAGCTTCTTCTCGCCAGGGTTCTTCGTGTCGCTCATTCCGTCCTTATTCCATTCCTCATGCGCCGTCCGCCGACGCATCCGCGCTTCGCCTGGTCGGGCTTAGTTTCCGGTCCGGAAGCGCTCCAAGCGCTTCACACGCGCGAGAAAGGTCTCGCTCACGGGCCCGGCAAGCAGGGCTGCATGTACCACATTTGGGCGGTTCAATGCCAAATCCAATTGCTCGCCGGCAAAGGTATCGACGATTGCGGTTTCCCGCGCTTTTTCCCCTCTGTTGCGGCGCAAGGCCGCGTCCAACCGGCGCTTTCCGTCACCGGCAGCGTCGGCGGCATGGATCAGCGCCACCGTATCGACGTCGCGCAATGCCGCCTCGACCCTGGTCGTTCCGGTGACCACCTGACCCGCCTTGCCGGCAATGGCCAGTGCATCGAGCGCCGCGCGCTCCAGGAGCCGCTCGGTATTCGCGGTCAGCGCAGGCGGGACCGCAACCTGCCGCTTGAAGCCGCGGGCGAATACATTGCGCCTGACCGCTTCATCCAGGGCAGCGCGCGTTCCGGTCAGCCAGAGGCCGCGTCCGGGCAGTTTGCGCCTGATGTCCGGCACCACCGCGCCGTCGGGTCCGACGACGAAACGGATCAGTTCGCCGACCGGCCTGACCTCGCGGGTGAGGGCGCAGTGCCGCGCCATCCCGGGCGCGACGCTGGTCGCCCCGCGGTCAAGCTCGCTCTCCTGCGCCGTTGCCAGCATGCCCGTGGCCGCCCACCTCTCAAGCCTGCGCTTCCGCTTCGCCGGGTTCCGCCTCCTCGGCGTCCGGCGGCGGTGCCAGCTCTTCCTCCGTCACCCAGCATGGTTATGGTTTTAATGATATGAAAAAACCCA
>CAZUDR010000640.1:0-307 GCA_964618715.1 uncultured Undibacter sp.
TGACGGCGGCGGTTCGGTCTCGCTGAAGGACTTCAAAGGCCGCCATCTCGTGCTCTATTTCTATCCCAAGGCGGACACCAGCGGCTGCACCCGGGAAGCCCTTGACTTCTCCCGGCTGCGCCCGGCCTTCGCCCGGGCCGGAACCGAAATCCTCGGCGTCTCCGCCGACCCCGTGCCGGCGCAAGACAAATTTAAGGCCAAACATAAGTTAAAAATTGCCCTCGCGTCCGACGAAGGCAAGGCGATGTTAAAGGCCTACGGGGCCTGGGGCGAGAAATCGATGTACGGACGCAAGTTCATGGGAGTT
>CAZUDR010000640.1:317-1800 GCA_964618715.1 uncultured Undibacter sp.
GTTATCCGCAGAACCTTTCTGATCGATGCAACCGGACGCATTGTCCGGGTGTGGCCGAAGGTCACCGTGGCAGGTCACGCGGACGAGGTGCTCTCCGCCGCCCGTGCGCTCTAATCCACTGCCTGGACAGCAGAAATCGGGCCGGATTTACCTGTTTCTTAACGGTATTCGGCTGATATCGCCCCTGCAGGTTTCGTGGCGCCACCGCCACCGAGCCGGCGGGAGTCGAGATGTCGCATTCGTACCAGTCTGCAGAGGCAGTCGCCGGCCATTCCGGACCCCAAACGCACGGACGCGCCCGGTCCGCGGCGGCAGTGTCTCGCCATCTGACGCGCTCCCATGCCGACGGCTACACCCTCACCCATGCGGGCCGTCAGGTCCGCATAGGCCCGGTCGCATTCTGGATCGTGGTCGGCACGCTGATGATCATGGCCGTCTGGTCGGTGGCCACCGGCAGCTATTTCGCCTTCCGCGACGACGTGCTCACGCGACTCATCGGCCGTCAGGCCAAGATGCAGATCGCTTATGAGGACCGCATCGCCGAATTGCGCGCCGAGGTCGATCGCATCACCAGCCGGCAGCTGCTTGACCAGGAGCAGTTCGAGCAGAAGCTCAACGCGCTGCTCAAGCGGCAGGCAGCCCTGGAGCACCGCACCGATAGCCTGGGCGACGATATGCTGCCGACCGGCTCGGTCCCGCAGCTTCGCAAGGCTCCGGAGGAAGCCAAAGTCGGGACCCCGGTCAAGCCGTCGCCGATCAGCGACACCGTGATCTTTGTGCCGCCGCCCGACCGCGAGGCCCGGCTGCAGTCACGCGAGGCTGTCAGCGCCACGCAAATCGCTTCCGGAAATGACAAGCGCGGTCTCAATGGCGTCCTGGCGCGCGTGGCCTATTCGCTCGACAGCGTCGAGCGCCGGCAGGCTGCATTGCTCACCGACCTGGAACAGCATTTCGACGGGAAGGTGCGCCGTATTCGCAGCGTGCTTGACGATCTCGGGGTCAAAACCACGCTGCCGCCTGCCGCGATTGGCGGACCTTTCGTGCCGGCACGTCCGCCGGGCGTGGGCGCGACTGCGTTTGAACTTCAGCTCTACCGCATCAATCTTGCCCGCTCGCAGATCAGCCGCTACGGCCGTACGCTGGCGAACGTGCCCCTGCGCAAGCCGGTCATCGGATCGGCCGACATGAGCTCGCCATTCGGCGTACGCACGGATCCGTTCAACGGGCGCGCCGCCATGCATACCGGCATCGATCTGCGCGGCGACAGTGGCGAACCGGTGCACGCCACTGCCAACGGCAAGGTGACAATTGCCGGCTGGGAGGGCGGCTACGGCAAGATGATCGAGATTGAACACGCAAACGGAATCGCCACGCGCTACGGCCACCTGTCGAAGATCAGCGTCAAGGTCGGGCAGACCGTGCGCATCGGCCAGACGCTGGGACTGATCGGCTCGACCGGGCGCTCCACCGGTCCCCATCTGCA
>CAZUDR010000641.1:0-1783 GCA_964618715.1 uncultured Undibacter sp.
CATCCCGCCAACATTCAAGACCGTGATGGTGGCGGCCCGTTACTTCAGATCTAGCGCCCCTTGTTCCCTTTTATCAAGCACGTCTGGGCCGTTGGCGGATACAACCATGAGCGGGTGAAGGTAGCCACGAACATACTCGTCGAAATCGTCAAGAAGCAGCCGGATCAGGTCGGCTTCGTCGTCCTGCCACGCCGATGGGTGGTTGAGCGCTTCTTTGCTTGGATCAACCGAAATAGGCGGCTTGCAAAGGACTTCGAAGCGACCATCAGTTCGGCGGCGGCCTTCCTTTACGCCGCATCCGCCATGTTGCTCATCCGCCGACTGGCACGCTCGTCATGAGTTTCGAAACCGACTCTCAGCAATCGCCGAAAAGGCAAACCAGTATCGCATGGTCGCAGAATTGCGGGCTTTCTGAGCTGCTCCCCGGAAATCGGACACTGACGTAAGCTACGATTTGTAATCTGCTGGTCTTCGACAAGAAGGAGATCAGAGATGTCGAAACGCAAGCAACACTCGCCGGAGTTCAAGGCGAAGGTCGCCCTGGAAGCCGTTAAGGGCGAGGAGACGGTATCGGAACTGGCGAGCCGGTTCGGTGTTCACCCGACAATGATCCATCAATGGAAACGGGCGCTGCTCGAAGGTGCGTCCGGCGTGTTCGAGCGTGGCGGCCGGCGGAAGCCGGAAATCGATGAGGATCAGGTCAAGGAGCTCCACGCCAAGATCGGGGAACTGGCCGTCGCCAACGATTTTTTGTCCAGAAAGCTCAAGCCTTGGGGCGTGAAGTGAGACGCGGCATGATCGATCCGGGTCATCCCGATCTGTCGGTTGGCAAGCAGTGCACGCTGCTGTCGATCTCGCGGTCGTCGTTCTATTACACGCCCAAGGGCGAGACCGAGATGAACCTCGCCCTGATGCGCCAGATCGACGAACAGTTCCTGGAGACGCCGTTCTTCGGCGTCCGTCAGATGACTTGGCATCTGAAGAATGAAGGCCATCAGGTCAACGAGAAGCGCATCCGCCGACTGATGCGGTTGATGGGCCTGATGCCGATATACCAGAAGCCCAACACGAGCAGGCCGGCAAAAGGGCACAAGATCTGGCCATATCTGCTCCGGGGCTTGCGTGTGGATCGGCCAAACCAGGTCTGGGCGGCGGACATCACATATCTGCCGATGCGTCGCGGGTTCCTCTACCTCGTCGCGATCATGGACTGGTTCACCCGCAAGGTTCTGGCCTGGCGCATCTCCAACACGCTGGAGGCCGACTTCTGCGTCGAAGTGTTGAGCGAGGCAGTGCACAAGTTCGGCGTGCCCGAGATCATGAATACGGACCAAGGCAGCCAGTTCACGTCCTTCGCGTGGACGGACCGGTTGCGGCGGATGGGGGCCCGCATCTCGATGGATGGCAAGGGACGGTTCCTTGACAACATCTTCGTCGAGCGACTGTGGCGCACGATCAAATACGAGTGCGTCTATCTGCACGCTTGGGAGACCGGATCACAGGCAAGAGCCGGTGTCCGTAAATGGGTGGACTTCTACAATCGGAAGCGACCGCATAGCGCCCTTGGCGGCAAGCCGCCCGCCATGGTCTATTGGTAGTGCATTGAAAAACACCAACCCGATCAGCAGGTGCAGAGAGTAGCTTAATTTACGCCAAAATCTGTCCAACGATCGGGGAGTAGCTCACGCATCGACGAAGAGGAGGAGGTTGAGCGGCTTCCTGGAGGTCCCGTACCGAAAGTACCAGATAGCGTCGCGAGGCGGAATTCATACGTCTTTCGACT
>CAZUDR010000642.1:0-1782 GCA_964618715.1 uncultured Undibacter sp.
CGAACAATCCGTGGCATTGCATAGAAGCCTTGAAAACAAGGCATAAAGCGTTCACACATCGGTAACATTGATGGCGACTCTGGGACGGAAATAATGCATTGCACAAGAACGGGTCAGTGCAGGCGCCAATTGCCATCTCATGCGTCAACGCGATGCAATTCTTTCATCAGCGCTGCCGTCCGAACCGGCACGCGCGGCGGCCCGGCGTTCAGCGCATGGCTGCATTGCCAGCAAGGGCAAGCGCGCTAGAGTGCCGGCGATGTTCGAGGCCCGTTTCCAGACCTTCGACGAGACCAGCGAGAGCGCGCACAGCGCCGATCGCGTGGCGGCCTTGCGCACCGAACTGGAGCGGCGCGGGCTTCACGGATTTGTTGTGCCGCGTGCCGACCGTCAGCAAAACGAGTATCTGCCGACGAGCGAGGAACGTCTGGCCTGGCTGACCGGATTCACCGGATCAGCCGGCGCGGCGATCATTCTCGCCGATCGCGCGGTGCTTTTCGTCGATGGCCGCTACACGGTGCAGGCCGACGCGCAGACCGACCGCGCCATTTTTTCCATTGAACATCTCGTCGACAGCCCGCCCGATAAGTGGCTGGAGCAGAACCTGCAGACCGGCGCAAAGATTGGCTACGACCCGTGGCTGCACACGACGGAGAGTGCCGAGAAGCTGCGCAAGGCCTGTGCCGCCGCCGGTGCCGAACTCGTCGCGGTCGACAACAATCCGGTTGACGCACTGTGGCAAGAGCGGCCGAAGCCGCCGGCCGGCGCGGTGACGCTGCATGATCTCAAGTTTGCCGGTGAAAGCGCCGCAGACAAATTGAAGCGCATCCGCGCCGAGCTTGCACGCCTGCGCGCCGATGCGCTGGTGGTGTCCGACCCGCAGAACGTGGCCTGGACCTTCAACATCCGCGGCGCCGACGTTGCGCACACGCCGATCGCGCTGGCCTTCGCGCTGATCCCCGCCGACGGCCGGCCATCGCTCTACATCGCGCCCGGCAAGATCGGCGGCAATGTGAAACCGGCGCTGCAGGAACTCGCCGAGTTGCGGACTCCTGAGGATCTTGCCGGCGACCTCGCCCGGTTCAACGGCAAGAGCGTGCGGCTCGACCAGACCAGCGCCGCCGACGCGCTCACCCGGCTCCTCACGCAGCACGGCGGCAAGCCGGTGCGCGGCCCCGATCCGGTCGCGCTGATGAAGGCGGTGAAGAACCACGCCGAGATCGCGGGCGCGCGCGCGGCGCACAGGCGCGACGGCGCGGCGGTGGTGCGCTTCCTCGCCTGGCTCGATCGCGAGGCGCCGTCCGGCATGCTCAGCGAGATCGATGCGGTCAAGGCGCTGGAAAGCTTCCGCCGCGAGAGCGGACTGCTGAAGGACATTTCCTTCGCGACCATTGCCGGTGCCGGTCCGAACGGGGCAATCGTGCATTACCGGGTGACGGAGGCCTCCAACCGGCGGCTCGGCCCGAATGAAATGTTCCTCATCGATTCCGGCGCGCAATACGAGGACGGCACCACCGACGTCACCCGCACGGTTGTCATCGGCGAGCCGAGCGACGAAATGCGCGACCGCTTCACCCGCGTGCTCAGGGGACACATCGCCATTGCCACCGCGGTGTTTCCGGAGAACACCAGCGGCGCCCAGCTCGACCCGCTGGCGCGCACGGCGCTGTGGCAGGCAGGACTCGATTTCGACCACGGCGCCGGCCACGGCGTCGGCAGCTACCTGTCGGTGCACGAGGGCCCGGCGCGCATCTCCAGGCTCGGCAGCGTGGCGCTCCGCCG
>CAZUDR010000643.1:0-1782 GCA_964618715.1 uncultured Undibacter sp.
TTTCTGGGCGCGGCATCCGGGACCAAGGTTCCGGGCGCCGCGTTCGTGCTGCAGGCCCGTCGGCGAGCGGACAGCGGCGCACCGCGTTGCGGCTTTACCGTGTCGAAGAAGGTCGGCAATGCCGTCGAGCGCAACCGGGTCCGTCGCCGTCTGCGTGAAATCGTGCGGCTCACGGGAGACGAGCGGATGCGCGCGGGCCACGATTACGTGCTGATCGGCCGCCGCGCGGCGCTCAGGCTGACGTTTGCCCGGCTGACGCAGGATTTCGAGACCGCGCTGCGGCGCGTCCATGCGGGGCGTAAGACGGTAACGAAATGAACGACAACAAGAATACGATTCTCGCCATCGCACTCTCGGCAATCGTGCTGATCGCCTGGCAATACTTCGTCGGTCTGCCGCAACAGAAGGCACGCGAGGAGCAACTCGCACAGCAACAGCAGCAGCAGGCGCAGTCGCAGCAGGGTGGCAGCACCGCACCCGCCGCGCAGACGCCGGGTGCCCAGACGCCGGGTGCGCAGGCGCCGGGTGCGCAAACGCCGGACACGCAACCGGGTCCGCCGCCCGTCGCCGGTCAAACGGCGCCGCAGCCCGGCGCAACCGCCACCCGCGCGGCGGCGCTGCAGGCATCCGCGCGCGTGCCGATCGAAACCGGCAGTCTGAGCGGCTCGATCGCGCTCAAGGGCGCGCGCATCGACGACCTGTCACTGCGGCAGTACCACGAAACGGTCGACCCGAAGTCGCCGCCGATCGTCCTGCTGTCGCCGTCAGGCAGCCCCGACCCGTTTTACGCCGAATTCGGCTGGACCGGCGCCGACGCAAAGCTGCCCTCGTCGGACACGATGTGGAAGCGGGACGGAACCGGCACGCTTGGCGTCGGGAATCCGGTAACCCTCACCTACGATAATGGCGCCGGTCTGCAATTTCGCCGTACCATCGCAGTCGACGACAAGTATCTGTTCACGGTCACCGACGAAATCGCCAACAAGGGCGACAAGCCGGTCACGCTTTTTCCCTACGGCCTGATCTCGCGCCACGGCACGCCCCATACGACCGGCTTCTATATCCTCCACGAAGGCATTGTCGGCGTCCTCGGCGACAAGGGACTGCAGGAATACTCCTATTCGGATCTGCTGGACCAAAAGCTGGTCTCGTTCGACGTCACCAACGCCTGGCTCGGCATCACCGACAAGTACTGGGCGGCAACGCTGCTTCCCGATCCGCAAGCGCAGGTGAAGGCGCGCTTCTCCGCCGGCAAGCTCGGCGCCAAGGAAACCTACCAGACAGACTATCTGCTCGACTCCCGGACGGTCGCACCGGGGGCCACCATTTCGAACACGACGCGCCTGTTCGCCGGCGCCAAGGAAGTGAACGTCGTCGATGGCTACGACGACCGGCTCAAGCTCAACCGTTTCGAACTGCTGATCGACTGGGGCTGGTTCTACTTCATCACCAAGCCGCTGTTCCTGGTGATGGACTATTTCTACCGCCTGATCGGCAACTTCGGCGTGGCGATCCTGATCGTCACCGTCCTGATCAAGCTCGCCTTCTTCCCGCTGGCCAACAAGTCCTACGCCTCGATGGCCAAGATGAAGGCCGTCCAGCCGCAGATGATGGCGCTGCGCGAGCGCTATCCCGACGACAAGGCCAAGCAGCAACAGGAGTTGATGGAGCTCTACAAGCGGGAGAAGATCAATCCGCTGGCCGGCTGCCTGCCGATCCTGATCCAGATTCCCGTATTCTTCTCCCTCTACAAGGTACTGTTCGTCACCATCGAGATGCGGC
>CAZUDR010000644.1:0-1777 GCA_964618715.1 uncultured Undibacter sp.
TTACGACTGCGACTTCAACCAGATGCTCGATCTGCCGCTGGAACATGGCCCCAAGGCGCGCCCGCACCTGTCCGACCTGCTCGACAGGGACCTCGCTCGCAATCCGATCCGTGTGGCCGGGCATTGTTATGGCTGCACCGCGGGCCAGGGTTCAAGCTGTGGTGGCGCACTGAAAGAGGCGGCCGAATGAACGTGCGCGCCTCTCCCCTTCGTCTGGCGCCAGCGGGTGACAAGATCGCCGGACGAACCTGTCCGCGCGACTATGTCTACTCCCCGGCCGAGCTTGCCCGCACTGCCGAGTTCGCGACCGACACGCTCTATGTGGCCGGCGGACTCTACGGCAACCTGGCCGCGCTGGATTCGCTGGAAGCGCTGGCGTCGGAGGAACGCGCAACGGTCGTCATCAACGGCGACTTCCATTGGTTCGACGCCGAACCGGAATGGTTTGCGGCGATCGACGACCGCGTTGCTTCCTATAGGTCGCTGCGCGGCAACATCGAAACCGAGGTTGCCCGCCTCGACGACGTCGGGGCCGGCTGCGGCTGCGCCTATCCCGACAGCGTTGACGAGGCGGTGGTGCACCGTTCCAACGCCATCCTGCAGGAGCTGCGCAGGAATGCGTCCCATGCTGCGCGCACGCGGCTGGCCTCGTTGCCCATGCATCTGGTGGCTCAGGTCGGAGATCTGCGTGTTGCCATCGTGCACGGCGACGCCGCCTCGCTCGCCGGCTGGCGTTTTGCCCATGACGCGCTTGACGACCCCGGCCAGCTGCGCTGGCTTGCGGCGATGTGCAACGCGTCCCGCGCCGGCGTGTTCGCCTCCACTCATACGTGTCTTGCCGCGTTGCGCGACTTCGATCTGCCTGCGGGGCGAATGACTGTCGTCAACAATGGCGCAGCCGGCATGCCGAATTTCGCGGGCACGCGTTTCGGCGTCGTCACACGCATCGGCGTCACACCGTCGCCGCACCCGCCGCTCTACGGTCTGGTGCGCGACGGCGTTCACGTTGATGCTCTGCCGCTCGTCTACGATCACGAAGCTTTCGCCGAACGTTTCCTGGCGCGCTGGCCGCGGAATTCGCCGGCATATCTCTCTTACTACCGGCGTATCATCAGCGGACCCGATTACACGCAGGCACAGGCCGCGGGACGATGACGCTCTCAATCATCGTCCCGGTGCTCAATGAGGCGGCAGAGGTTGAAGCCGCCATGAAGGCACTGGCGCCTCTTCGCCGGCGCGGCGCGGAGGTCATCGTCGTCGACGGCGGCAGCAAGGACAACTCGACTGAACTCGCAGGTCCCCTTGCCGACCGCGTGCTGGCCGCACCGCGCGGCCGCGCCCTGCAGATGAATGCCGGCGCGGCGGCGGCATGTGGCGAGGTGCTTCTGTTCCTGCACGTCGACACGCGCCTGCCGGACGATGCCGACCGGTTGATCGCAGACGGCCTCGCGCGGTCGGGCCGCGCCTGGGGCCGCTTCGATGTCCGCTTTGACGACGGCGGCTGGCTGCGTCTCGTCGCTTTCATGATGAACTGGCGCTCGCGCCTCACCGGCATCTGCACCGGCGACCAAGCCATTTTCGTTGCCCGTACCGCATTTCAGGATGTTGGCGGATTCCCGGACATTCCCTTGATGGAAGACGTGGTGCTGTCCGCGCGGCTCAAGCACATTGTCCGCCCGGAATGTCTGCGCGCCCGTGTCATCACTTCAGCGCGGCGCTGGCACGAGCACGGAATTTTGCGCACGATCCTGCTGATGTGGCGGCTGCGGCTTGCCTA
>CAZUDR010000645.1:0-1773 GCA_964618715.1 uncultured Undibacter sp.
CGCCCCGCTGGCCACATCCGAAACGTAGAGATCGCCGTCGCGCACGCACGCGATTTGCTTGCCATCCGGCGAGAATTGCGCATCGATCGGCGGGCCGGCCGCGCTGGCCAACTCGCGCACCGCCCCGCTCGCCCGATCGACAAGAAACAACTTGCCGGAAAGCGGAATCAGCACGGTGCGTCCATCGCGCGTGAGATCAAACGCCGTGATTCCGCTGGCCGCCAATCGCATCCGCTCGCGCCGCGCTCGTTCCTCGGGCGTGACCTTTTCCTCGCCACCACCCAGCAGCCCCGCGGCGGTCGCCAACACCCGCTCTTTGCCGGTCGTCGTGTCGAGCTCGATCAGGTCGCGCTGAAAACTGCGCGGCCCCGACCGCAGAAACAGCACCGCATCGCCAGCACGGGTGATCTGTACGCCACTGGGCTGCCCGTTGCGGAAGCGATACGTGGCGGCATACTGTTCGAGAAACTCCGGATTGCGAACCGCACGGTCCTGCCCTGCAGCCGGGCCGGTACCCAGGATCACAATCGCCAGCATCCACAAGCCGGGACTCCAACTGCGCATTTCAACCGACTCCACGGATCGCATGTACGGAACTCTTGCCGAGTATGATCTGCCCGATGGCGGCGGTCCAGGCAAACGGCGAAGGTCGTCGGGCGCGCGGGTCTGAATCCGGCCTACCAATGCACCACAATCTTTCCCACCGCCTGGCGTGAAGCCAGCCTGTCCATCGCCTCGGCAAGTTTCTCCATCGGATAGCGCCCGCCGATGACCGGTTTGAGGCGGCCTGCTTCGTACATCTCCCACAGCACCTTCCAGGCGGCAGCGACCTTGGCCGGATTTTCGCGCTGGTAGCGGCCCCAGTGCAGGCCGATCACGCTGTAGTTCTTGATCAGGATGTGATTGGCCACGAAGTTCGAGAAGCCGCCGGAGGTGAACCCGATGATGACCAGTCGCCCTTCGAACGCGATGCACTTGGTGCTTCGCTCGCCCACTTCGCCGCCCACCGGGTCGTAGATTACGTCGGCGCCGCGTCCGTCGGTCTCGCGCTTCACGACGTCGACGAAATCGTCGGTCCGGTAGTTGATGGCGACGTCGGCGCCGTTTTCTCGCACCACTGCCAGCTTTTCGTCGGAGCCGGCGGTGGCGATGATCTTTCCCGCACCCAGGGCCCTGGCAATCTGCACGGCGGCCAAACCCACGCCGCCGGCGGCCGAATGAATCAGCACGGTCTCGCCCGGTTGCAATGCGCCGCGCAAGGCAATGCCGAAATACGACGTCTGATACACCAGCGGAAAGGCCGCTGCCTCGTCGTCGCTCATCGCATCGGGCACCGGCTGAACCGACTCCTGCGGCGCGCCGGCAAACTCGGCGAACGCGCCCAGGCTGACCTGCGCCAGCACGCGATTGCCCGGCGCGAACCGCGTGACGCCCGGGCCAACCGAGTCAACCGTGCCGGCCACTTCGAATCCCGGTGTAAACGGCAGCGGCGGCCGAACCTGGTACTTGCCGGCGATCATCAGGATATCGGGAAAATTGAGCGCCGCGCTATGAACCTTGACCAGAACCTCGCCTTCGCCCGGCTCGGCACGGTCGACTTGTTCCATGACCAGCCCGCTCGGCTCGCACCAATCGCGTACCACCATGGCTCTCATGTTCGCTCGCTCTCTTATCGGAAGGTACGGACCGCAGGGGGTTCAGCATACAGTTCATCGGTCAGGATGCCTACGGGATGATCGTGATGTCCGGCAGATCGCGCTCAAGCTGACTGAC
>CAZUDR010000646.1:0-1770 GCA_964618715.1 uncultured Undibacter sp.
CCGCGTTCGACTTTGCAATCGTTGACCAGCAGTTTCCAGACCACAAGCCCATCCATCCCATTTCGCACGCATAGCCTGAACGACCACGTCCGCACGCCCCCTTGTGGAGGGAAAGAACCATCATGGCCAAATCAACTGACGCCAAACACGACGAACGAGCCGCGGGTGACGAGGACAATCAACAACGGCTCAATGCAAAAGCTGCTGGGCGTTCTCCCGGGCCCGGCGCCAGGGACCGGCCAGGCTTCGATCTTGGCGGTGCTCTGACTAGAGCAACGGCAAGCTTGGGTTTAGGGCTTAGGGATGACGCGGCAGAGAACCGGACGGATCGCCGGCTACCCGGCCGGCGGCCGAAAAACAAGCTCGGTCTGCCCCGCTTTGGTGGAGCGGTTGTGAACGACAAGTGACTGCGGCCGGATTGAGCTCTACTGTTCTTTGCTCAAATCAACAGCGCCGCGGCCCGCTACACCGGTACACGCTCGCCGCAGCGTCATACGCGGCAATGTGGCGCGGGAGGCAAGCCGGCGAAATTTGCGCATGGATCAACACGCGAACAATAATCACACCACATCCGATTCCCGACTGCTGGCGCATACACTGAGCCGCTATCGCGATCCGGATTGCACTCGGAGCTTCTTCGAGGTCGTGATCACGGCAGGACCGTTTGGCCTCACGTGGGTTCTGATATGGGCGGGTCTCACTGCTGGCTACTGGATTTCCCTGCTGCTCGTGGTGCCCGCCGCGGGATTCCTCGTGCGCCTCTTCATGATCCAGCACGATTGCGGCCACGGATCGTTCTTCCGCCATCGTCTGGCGAACGATTGGGTCGGACGTGTGATCGGCGTGCTGACACTGACGCCGTACGATTTTTGGCGGCGCGCCCATGCTCTCCACCATGCCAATTCAGGCAATCTCGATGGGCGCGGAATCGGCGATATCGATACGTTGACCGTGCGCGAGTTCCTGGCGCTACCCAAGCGGAGGCAGCTTTTGTATCGTTTGTACCGGAATCCGATCGTGATGTTCGGCGTCGGCCCGGCGTATCTGTTCATCTTGCGTCACCGATTGCCGATGGGACTTATGCGCAGTGGCTGGCAGCCCTGGCTTAGCGCGATGGCGACCAATGTTGCAATCGCGGTTCTGGTCGCGACCATGATCTGGCTGGTCGGCGTTGGTCCATTCCTGCTTGTGCAGTTACCGATCACGCTTATCGCCTCCTCGATCGGTGTCTGGCTGTTCTATGTCCAGCACCAGTTCGAGGATACGTTCACATCGATAGCCTCGCTCGCCAGATGACGCGCGATGGTTGATCCGACCTGCCCGGCTCCGCAGACGATCACCCTCATTCGAGGTCCCATGACAAAGTGGCCTATGCTCTCACTCTACAAGCCATGCTCTCAGTGGGCAAAGCGTTCGCAGTTTGGCATTGTGCCTTCCGGCAGCGGTGGGCGTCCCTGTCGTAAATTCCATCCGGTTGGCGTGAAGCACAGAATCGGACGATCCTCTGCGGGATGGTGGATTTCTGCAGACTGATTGTTGGAATTGTCATCGACCTGTTCCGGTCGCGCGCGACCTTGGAGGCCGATAATCTCGTGTTGCGTCTGCAAATCATCGTACTGCGACGGGGCAGGGCCCGTCGGATGCGATTTCGAGCCGTCGACATGATGGTTCTGGGCCGGGTCTGCCAACTTTTTCCGAAGACCCGCGAAGCGCGTGCCATTGTCCGGCCTGAGACCGTGGTGCGCTGGCATCGCGCGGGTTTCCGCTACT
>CAZUDR010000647.1:0-1757 GCA_964618715.1 uncultured Undibacter sp.
TTGTGATATGGATAGGCTGACGGCAGGGCGATTCTGACGCGGGATTTGAGCTCCTCGACGCGCACGGCGATTTTGAGGAATGTCCGGCGGAGCGTCTCGAATGTCGCCTTGCGCCAGAGCGAGCGGCGGGGCGCGGCCTGGCGGAGCCGGTGCAGCAGCCAGTAGGCGCCGGTATGCACGAAGAGGCGGAACGGGTTGGCTTCCCAGCGGTGGCAGGAGGTGCGGTCGGACTTGGTGTAGAGCTTGTGGTCCTTGATCATGTTTTCCATCTGGCCGCGGGCGCAATAGCCCCTCTCGTAGAGCACCTTGGCCCGGCCGGGTAGATTGGTGACGACGAAGCGGATGTCGGCGCCCTTCGAGGTCGCCTCGACGCGGGCGATGACCTTGCGTTCCCGTGACCAGCTTTTGGCTTGGTAGCCGGTCTGGAAGAAACGGCGTAGTTTATCCTTTCCCTGACGCGCCCGGCGAAGCGCCACGTCCTCGCACCACGGCTGGCCGATCTTCGCCAGCCGGGCGTTGCCGGGAAGGCCGAGGATGGAGCCGCGGCCCTGATCTTCCAGCAGTTCCATGACCTCCGGCGTGCCGTAGTGGCCATCGCCGCGCACGGTGATCTCGACCCGAGGCCAATTGGATCGGATGCGGCGAATGACCTGCTTCAGGATCCGGGCCGCCTCCTCTCCGGAGGGCCGTTTGCCGGGACGCAGGAGCGAGAGAACCGGCTTGCCCGTGGCCGCATCGAAGATATGGATGGGCTGGAAGCAATAGTCGTCGTAATGGGCGTTGAACAGCGCCAGTTGCTGGCCGCCGTGAACGGTGTCGTCGGTGTCGTCGGTATCGAGCACGATGCGTTCGGGAACGCGCTCGAAGCTGTCGCAGAACAAATCGATCAACGACAGCCCCATGCGCCCCAGTTCGCGCCACGACGGCGCGTTCTCGAGGCGCGACAGCGTCGGTTGGCTCATCAGGTCATTGCCGGTCTCGGCCAGACGCCCGCAGGCCAGCTTGAACGCCGGATCGAAACGCAGAGCATCGAGGTCGTCGCAGTCCTCATGGCCGCAGGCGATGGCGAACATGCGCGCCCGGATCATGTCGGCGTAGGTGTGGGTCGTGCTCGCGCGATCGCGTTCGTCCGTTACGCGGGAGGCAAGCAGCTCGCCGATCCCGAGCCGCCCTTCGATTTCGCGCAGCAACAAAACACCGCCGTCCGACGACAGCCGCCCGCCGTCGAACCGGGCGCACAATTCCTTGCCCGCGACGGGTGACAGGCCGGGCAGATAGGGAGTAGTCTCGTTCATGGTGAGCCGTAGGTTTTCCGGTTGCCGATGATCTTGTCCAAACACCAAAATCATACGGCATTTCAACACGTTAATCTATGCTCACCAACATTCTCACGCCGCACCGTGAATAATCCGGGCTAGCTTTGCCGCTAGCCCAACTTCCGCGATTCGGGAGTGATTTCAGGAAAATTCGGCTGTTGTCGAGGATCAAAGTGGCGGATTTCCTGGGTTGGCCGGCGTTGATCGGGCGAGATTGGGGTGTAGTGCCGACCAGCAGTTCTCATTTTGTGGACGAGGTGAAAAAAAAGCTTTGCGAAGGGAACGAGGCGTGATTCAAGCTGTGTGTGGAGCGGCTTGAAGGATATATCGCGGCGCTGGGGGAGCGGTGCAGCCAGTTGCCCGACAAGCGGTCGGGCAGCAATAGGCGCTATGGGATGGCCGACATTGGGCTTTCGGCGTTCTCGGTGTTTTTCATGCAAA
>CAZUDR010000648.1:0-1755 GCA_964618715.1 uncultured Undibacter sp.
CGAAGTCCTGCGCCAGCCGGACCATGGCGTCATAGATCGCCTGGTCGCCGTGCGGGTGGAAGTTGCCCATCACGTCGCCGACCACCTTGGCCGACTTCTTGAAGGCGGATCCGGGATCGAGCCGCAGCAGCCGCATGCCGTAGAGGATGCGGCGGTGCACAGGTTTCAGGCCGTCGCGCGCGTCGGGCAGCGCGCGGTGCATGATGGTGGACAGGGCGTAGGCGAGGTAGCGCTCTTCCAGCGCCACGCGCAGCGCAACTTCCTCGACTTCGCCCTTTTCCGGGGGAATCAGTCGCTTGTTCATACCCGATAGCTAATGCCGTTCCGGGTGCCGAACAAGCGAGGAAACAGCCGTTGTCAGCCGGTTTTCAGGCCATACTCGGCAGCACGCGGGCGAGCGCGGCGATGAAGTGCGCGCGCTCGTCGGCGAGCGCAAGGCCGCGCGGCTCGAGCACGTGACGGGACAGGAAGTACCCGGTGAGCGCGAAGCCATCGGTGAGGTCCTGGCCGGCCGGCAGTGCAGTGTCGTCGCGCAGGAATGCCGGCAGCCGCAGCATGCGGTCGGCGTAGGGCGCACCGGCACCACGTGAAACCGCTCGCCCCGATTTGGGCGAGACATAGTCCAGCTCGGCGACATCTCCGGTCGCGGCGCATTGCGCAAGATCGAGCCCGAAGCCGAGTTCGGCGAGCAACCGCAGTTCAAAGCGCACCAGCATCGGCGCCGCCCGTGCCGGATCGTCTAGCCGGTCGAGCAGTTCGTCGAGTGCCCCGTACAAGGTCTCGTGCGGATCGCGTTCCGGCAACAGCCGCATCAGCGCGGCGAGATGGGAGACGCCGAACACCGCATGCGAACTGGCAAAGAAATTCGCCGCGCGCAGATTGACGCCCTCCACCGCGTAATTGCCGAGATGCTCGTCGAGCCGGGCGCGCCAGGTCGCGCTCACCGCGTTGCCGGGCTGCAGTACCGGCTTGAGCCGCGATCCGAAGGCACCACGCACCAGTCCGAGATGGCGGCCATGTTCGCGCGTCATCAGTTCGAGGATGCCGCTTGCCTCCCCGTGCCGCCTGACGCCGAGCACAATGCCTTCATCGGTCCACTGCATCGGTCTGATAAAGCCTCATCCTTCGAGATGCGCAATTCGTGCGCTCCTCAGGATGAGGCATCCGAGAAGCCGTCATGGTGAGGAGCACGGCGAAGCCGCGCGTCCCGAACCATGAGGGCGAATCCACGAGATCGTCAATCCTTCGGAAATTCGAGCCCCATGGCCCGGTAGCGATCGGGGTCCTCGCCCCACCCTTCGCGCACCTTGACGAACAGGAACAGGTGCAACTTGGCTTCGGCAATCTCCGCGATTTCCTTGCGGGCCGCCTCGCCAATGGCCTTGATGGTCTGCCCGCCCTTGCCGAGCACGATCTTGCGCTGGCTTTCGCGCTCCACATAGATCGTCTGCTCGATCCGGATGGCGCCGCCGCGCAATTCCTTCCACTGCTCCGTCTCGACCGTCGCCTGATAGGGCAGTTCCTGATGCAGTCGCTCAAACAGCTTTTCCCGCGTGATCTCTGCGGCCAGCTGCCGCAACGGCGCATCCGACATCTGGTCGGCCGGATATAGCCACGGTCCCGGCGGCACGCGGTCGGCCAGCCAGCTTTTGAGGTCGGCGACACCGTCACCGGTCAATGCCGACACCATGAAGGTCGTCCCGAACGCAATCTTGTCGTTGGCTGCCTTCGTGAGCGCGAGCAACGCATCCTTGG
>CAZUDR010000649.1:0-1752 GCA_964618715.1 uncultured Undibacter sp.
ACCAGGGCCAGATGGACCGGTGGTCAATTGTGGCCACGCTGAACTATCTGCCACACGACAACGAGGTGGAGATCGTGCTGGCAAAGGCCAGGCACTATCGGAACGAGGAAGGCCGCGACATCATCAACAAGATGGTGCGGGTTGCCGATCTGACCCGTAACGCTTTCATGAATGGCGACATCTCGACAGTGATGAGCCCGCGTACGGTGATCACCTGGGCGGAGAACGCCGAGATATTCAACGACCTCGGGTTCGCCTTCCGGCTCACATTCCTCAACAAGTGCGACGAGCTGGAGCGGCCGATCGTGGCCGAGTTCTATCAGCGCTGCTTCGGACAGGAATTGCCGGAATCGTCAGTGAACGTGGCGTTGTCATAAATGTCGTCCCCGCGAAGGCGGGGACCCATAACCCCGGTGACGGGATTGATCCGAGAGGTCTGTGAATATGGGTTCGGGGCTCGCCGCTGCGCGGCGCCCCGGAACGACAGGTAAAAGGATGGCTTCGAACATCAAGCCCAAAACTCCGGCCAAGGAGGCGCCGACCGAGCCGTTCAAGCGCGCGGTCACCGGCTGCATGCGCGCGCTTGCACGCAAGCCGGAGCTGGAAGTGTCCTTCGCCGCCGAGCGACCGGGCCTGATGGGCGGCAAGGCACGGCTGCCGGAGCCGCCGCGCAAGCTCGGCAAGGCGGAAGCGGCGATCGTGCGCGGTCATTCCGATTCCATCGCGCTTCGGCTTGCCTGTCACGATCAGGCGATGCACCGGCGCATGCAGCCGGCGGGCCAGCAGGCGCGCGCCGTGTTCGAGGCGGTGGAGCAGGCCCGCGTCGAGGCGATCGGTGCACGGCGCATGGATGGCGTTGCCGGAAATCTTGCCGCAATGCTCGACGACCGCTTTCACCGCGGCAAGTTTGACCAGATCACCGATCGGGCCGATGCGCCCATCGAGGAGGCGCTGTCCATGCTGGTGCGCGAGCGGCTCACCGGCCTTGCGCCGCCGCCTGCGGCCAGGAAGCTGGTCGACCTGTGGCGACCGCTGATCGAGGAACGGGCAGGGCGCGATCTGGACAGGCTGGAGGACCTCGTCGAGGACCAGCGCCTGTTTGGCGACGCCGTGCACGACCTGCTTGACGCGCTGGAAATGGGCGACGACCGCAGCCGCGACAATGAAGACGAGGAAGACGAGGGCGAGGAGGATAAGCGCCAGCAGGAAGCCGGAGAGGAAGGTGAGGCCGCCGAGTCCGACGACATGCAACGTACCAGCATGGATGACACGCAGGTTTCCGCCGAGGATATGCCGGATGCAGCGGCTGAAGCGGTCGACGCGCCGACGGCGGACATGGCGGACGACACCGAGATGGGCGACGCGGAAACGCCCGGCGAGCCGCAGCGTCCACGCCAGTTCGGCGCCAACGAGCCGCGCGGTCCCGATTACCGGGCCTTTACCACCAAATTCGACGAAATCGTGCCGGCCGAGGAACTGTGCGAGACAGAGGAACTGGATCGTCTGCGCGGTTATCTCGACAAGCAGCTCTCGCATCTGCAGGGTGTCGTGGCGCGGCTGGCCAATCGCCTGCAACGCCGCCTGATGGCGCAGCAGAATCGCTCGTGGGAGTTCGACCTCGAAGAGGGCATGCTCGATCCGGCGCGGCTGTCGCGCGTGATCATCGATCCGTTGCATCCGCTCTCCTTCAAGGCCGATAAGGACATGGAGTTCCGCGACACCGTGGTGACGCTCCTGCTCGACAATTCAGGC
>CAZUDR010000650.1:0-1752 GCA_964618715.1 uncultured Undibacter sp.
TGGATGACCGGCGCTGACACGGCTGCCTTCGGGGACATCGCCGCCCGCGCGCAACTGTTCGACGTGGCCGATGCAACCGTGACGCCGCGCGCCTGAACCGGAACAGTCAGGTTCCGTTAATCACGGCAGGTTGAACTTGCCGAAAACAGGAACCAACGTCGCGCCCTGGTCTTTACCCTGTCAGAAGCCGAGGCAGTCAGGCTTTGGAGACTGGCATGGCACAGGAACCGCAACAGCGACTGACGAACGAGTTGCAGCGTGCGCTCGACAGAATTAACGGCGAGCTTGCGCGCGTGGAACTGCTGGCGGCTGCGCTGGCCGGGCTCAGCCGGCCGGTTCCCGAGTATGAACCCCGCTTCCACCATCTCGGCCCGGCGCGTCTGACCGATCACGAGCTGAGCCAGCCGCGCGCGCGCTAGGTTTGCCCGCACTGCGCACATTGCATCTCCGCCCTGCCGTCATGGTGACGTACGGGACCGCCGCCAGCGCCGATCACAGGGTAAAAAAATCCCTTCCGGGGCCGGCGCAGGCGAACGCAAACGGACTTCGATTCGGCCTTTTTGCGGGCACCAAAATGACCACTTTCTGCACCCGGCTGGTCTTTAAAAACGGCTTTTAAATCAACATATTAACAGCATCCAGATTGCGCTGTACGGGACCCGTTTTTCATGTCACACAAATGCTTCTACCCGATTCATTTTTCCGCCCTTTGCGAGGGTGCCGCCGATGGCTGAACCGGCCCGCAATATCGAATCCAAAGCCGAGTATGGCGCCGAGTCGATCAAGGTCCTCAAGGGTCTCGACGCCGTGCGCAAGCGCCCCGGCATGTATATCGGCGACACCGACGACGGCTCCGGCCTGCACCACATGGTCTACGAGGCCGTCGACAATGCCATCGACGAGGCGCTGGCCGGCTACGCCACCGAGGTGACGGTGACCCTCAATCCGGACGGCTCCTGCACGGTGCGCGACAACGGCCGTGGCATCCCGACCGACATCCACAAGGGCGAGGGCATCTCGGCGGCCGAGGTCATCATGACCCAGCTGCATGCGGGCGGGAAGTTCGATCAGAATGCCTACAAGGTGTCCGGCGGACTGCACGGCGTCGGCATATCGGTGGTCAATGCGCTGTCGAGCTGGCTCAAGCTCAATATCTGGCGCGATGGCAAGGAACACTTCATCGAGTTCCACGACGGCGTGCCGGCGGCCCCGCTCGCCGCCACCGGCGATGCGGCGGGCAATCGCGGCACGGAGATCACGTTCCTGCCCTCACCCGCCACCTTCACCATGACCGAGTTCGATTTCGCCACGCTGGAGCACCGGCTGCGCGAGCTCGCGTTCCTCAATTCCGGCGTCTCCATTGTGCTCTCCGATCAGCGCCATGCCGAGGAGAAGCGCGAGGAAATGAAATACGAGGGCGGGGTCGAGGCCTTCGTCCGCTATCTCGACCGCAACAAGTCACCGCTGATTGCCCAGCCGGTGATGGTGCACGCCGAACGCGAGGGCATCACCGTCGAGTGCGCGATGTGGTGGAACGACGGCTACCACGAGAGCGTGCTCTGCTTCACCAACAACATCCCGCAGCGCGACGGCGGCACCCACCTCGCCGGATTCCGTGGCGCGCTGACCCGGCAGATCACCCACTACGCGGAAACGGCCGGTTCTCCGCGCAAGGAGAAGGTCTCGCTGACCGGCGACGACTGCCGCGAGGGCCTGACCGCGGTGCTCTCCGTCAAGGTCCCCGATCCGAAG
>CAZUDR010000651.1:0-1737 GCA_964618715.1 uncultured Undibacter sp.
TTTTCTCATCGGCGTTATTCTGCCAGAACGCGGGATTGGTGAAATCGCGAGGCTTGGGGTTCAGCGCGGTTGCTGCCGGCCCGTCCCCGCGTCCATTGGCGCCGTGACATATCTGACATTTGGCGTCATACAGACTTTTACCGGTGGCCAATTGATCACCGGCCGCTATGCCAGTCCCTGCCGGAATAATCAGAAGAATCATAAGCAACCCTGCCCACCGGTAAAAAAAAAATCTTAGCATGAGAACACCTCCTTGTTTTGGGGGGAAAATTGATGAATTTTATGAACACCTTACGTGACAACCGTATTTCCTATCCGGATTAGATGCCGGTTTTAATCGGTTTAAAGATGATATTCCGGCCAAATATGAAATTTTTTAATTCCCATAAATGATACGACGAGGTCGTAAAATCCATACCTGCAATCATGTATTTTAGACCCCCAAAACCTGTATCTTTTGAACAGAAATATGAATTGATTCTTGCCATACAAACCGAGTGCTCCTCGCCCGGTTGCAAGTTCAACGATAAGAGCACTGGCGTCGCGCCTCCGATACCATGCGAGATAACGTGATGGACGAAGAACCCTCGATCAAGCGCTGGCTCGCTGCCATTCTTGCCGCCGACATCGCCGGCTACAGCCGGCTTATGGGCCAGGACGAAGCCGCCACAGTCCGCGACCTGAAACGCCACCAGGCCGTGATCCTGCCGTTGGTGGCCCGCCACGGCGGGCGCATCATGGACACGGCCGGCGATGGTATCCTCGCCGTGTTCCGCAGCGTGATCGGCGCGATCCAGTGCGCGGCTGAGATCCAGACCGTCATGACGGCACGCAACCAGGATGCGCCCGAAAATCGCCGGATGCTGTTTCGCATTGGCATCAACCTCGGGGACGTCATCCACGACGAGACCCGGATATACGGTGACGGCATCAACGTCGCGGCGCGGCTCGAAGCGCTCGCTGCACCTGGCGGGGTGCTCGTTTCGCAAGCGGTCCACGACCAGGTGCGCGACCGTCTCGACCTTGCCTTCGAGAATTTAGGCGAGCGTGAGCTCAAGAACATCGCGCGTCCGGTACGCGTCTATCGCCTCCGGACGCCGGCTGAGTCGAAGGCAGCACCCGCCCCGGGCGCCGCCTTACAGCTACCAGACAAGCCGTCCATCGCCGTCCTTCCCTTCCTCAACATGAGCGGCGATCCAGAGCAGGAGTACTTCGCTGATGGGATCGTCGAGGACATCCTCACCGGCCTCTCGCGGCTGAGATGGCTGTTTGTGATCGCGCGCAACTCGAGCTTCAGCTACAAGGGTCGCAACGTGGATGTGCGCCAAATCGGACGCGAGTTAGGGGTACGTTACGTCCTCGAAGGCAGCGTGCGAAGGGGCGGCAACCGCATTCGGATCACCGGGCAGCTCATTGAGGCCGAGACCGGCAATCACCTTTGGGCGGAACGCTACGATCGGGCGCTTGACGACGTCTTCGCAATCCAGGACGAAATCACCGAAAGCGTGATCGGCTGCATTCAGCCTGAAGTCTATGCTGCAGAGCATGACCGCCTGAAAAGGAAGCCGCCACAAAGCTTGGATGCGTGGGAGAGTTTTATCCGCGGCATGTTCCTCTACAGTCAGCATTCGGACACAGGTACCAAAGACGCTCTCAACATGCTCGATCGCGCCATCGAGCTGGACCCCTGCTACGCCCAAGCCCATGGCTTGCGCGCCGTCTGCCTTGCATGGCGTG
>CAZUDR010000652.1:0-1730 GCA_964618715.1 uncultured Undibacter sp.
AATCCGGACCTGATCGTCGATATCAAGAAAATTCCCGGCATCTCCGGTGTTCGAGAGCAGGATGGCGCCTTCATCATCGGCGCGGCGGCGTCCGGCGCCGAGATCGGTGAATGCGAAGCCCTCAGGCAGGCCTGGCCCGGCGTCGTCGAAGCCACAAATTTGATCGGCTCGACGCAGGTACAGGGGCGGGCGACGCTCGCCGGCAATCTCTGCAACGCGTCGCCGGCGGCCGACAGCGTCCCGGCGATTATCGCCGCGCGGGCGACCTGCGTGGTTGCGGGGACAAACGGGCGGCGCGAGGTACCGGTGGAAAGCATCGCGACCGGTCCCGGTCGGACGTCCCTGAAGGCGGGCGAGTTCATTGTCGAGCTTCACCTGCCCAGGCGTCCGCCTCGCTCGGCGGACGCCTACCTTCGCTTCATTCCACGCACCGAGATGGACATTGCCGTGGTCGGTGCCGCGGTTAACGTCACGCTCGACGCGGGCGGCGCCTGCACCGATGCGCGGGTTGTGCTGGGTGCCGTGGCGCCGACCGCCGTCGTGGTTGACGAGGCGGCCGCTGCCCTGATCGGACACAAGCCCGACGAGGGAACGCTCGCTGCGCTCGACCAGGCGGCACGGCGCGCCTGCAAGCCGATCGACGACAAGCGCGGTACGATCGAATACAGGACCAAGGTTGCTGGCGTCATGGCACGCCGGGCGGCGGAGATCGCCTGCGAGCGCGCGAGGGCACGATGATGAGCAAGAATCACGTATCGACCACAATCAATGGCGAGCCCACCGAGTTTCTCTGTGAGCCGCAGCTCACGCTGCTCGATGTCCTGCGCGACGAGTTGCAGTTGACCGGCAGCAAGGAAGGATGCAGCTCGGGTGACTGCGGCGCCTGTAGCGTGATCGTCGACGGCCGCCTGGTCTGCTCCTGCCTGATGCTTGCTGTCGAGGCCGAAGGCCGCAAGATCGAGACGATCGAGGGCATGGCACACGGCCAGGAGCTCCACCCGCTGCAACAGAAATTTCTCGAATACGCGGCGCTCCAGTGCGGCTTCTGCACCCCGGGTGTACTGATCGCGGCCAAGGCCTTGCTGGATCGCAATCCGAACCCGACGGAAACCGAGACGCGTTACTGGCTCGCCGGCAATCTCTGCCGTTGCACCGGCTATGACAAGATCATCCGCGCGGTGCTCGACACCGCTGCCGACATGCGCGGCGAGCGGGCGGCCAGCTGAACCCCTTGTGGCCCTGAGCGGACGTCTGACTGCGCTGCGGCGGATGTCCGCTTTCGGGAGCAAAGCGGCATCGTTCACCGTTGCCAATTGCATCCACTGTTTCTGGAACGCCGCCTAGCTCGCCTCGCGGAAGCGCACCGCGGCTTCCAGATCCACCGAGACCAGCTGCGACACGCCGCGCTCGGCCATGGTGACGCCGAACAGCCGGTTCATCCGCGCCATGGTGATCGGGTTGTGGGTGATGATCACGAAGCGGGTGTCGGTCGAGCGCGTCATCTCGTCGAGCAGGTCGCAGAAACGCTCGACATTGTGGTCGTCGAGCGGTGCGTCCACCTCGTCGAGCACGCAGATCGGCGCCGGGTTGGTGAGGAACACGGCGAAAATCAGCGCCAGTGCGGTCAGCGCCTGCTCGCCGCCCGACAGGAGCGAGAGCGTCGACGGCTTCTTGCCCGGCGGCTTGGCCATGATCTCGAGGCCGGCCTCGAGCGGGTCGTCGCTCTCGAT
>CAZUDR010000653.1:0-1721 GCA_964618715.1 uncultured Undibacter sp.
CCTTGGACCCGCTGATTAAGAGTCAGCTGCTCTACCAACTGAGCTATGCGCCCGGGTCTGCATGGCAGCGCGAGTGCCGCCAGGCGCGGCTGCCTTAGCAAAGGGCACCGGCCCTGTCCAGCTTCGGGCCCGTGCGGCGGCGCGCGCCAAGTTCCTCACCCGCAAAGGAAAAGCCGCCGGGTCCATGCCCGGCGGCTTCCTGGACGGCGGCAGGCGTTGGGGGGTACGTCTGCGTCAGCCGTCTGCTTCCTGTTGCGGTTTACTGCGGCTGCGGACCGTCCCGTCCGGGTCCGCCATCACGCCCGCGCGGTCCGTCGCGCCAGCCGTCGCGGTCGTGCCAGCGGCGGGAATCGCGCCAGCCATGATGGCCGCGCCAGTGGCCGAAGCGCTTGCTGCCGATGCGCGCCAGCATCACAAAGCGGCGCTTCTGGCTGTCGTCGAGACTGCCATAGAGCGGCGCGGCGGCGTCGGCGAGCTTCTTCAGCGCCGCGCCACGCGCCTCCATGCTCTCCGCACGGTCAGCCAGCCGCTTGATGAAATCCGCCGAACGGTCGGCCTCGCGGGCCGCGTAACGCTCGGCGCGCTGCTTCGCGACATCGCGCAGCGCCTCTTCCACCGCCGGCCAGTGCTGCTCCTGCTCCGCCGTCAGCTTGAGGCCGGCTTTCAGCGCCGCGATGCGCGCGTCGCCGAACGCGGCGATGTCCTCCGCGCTCGGCCGCCAGCGCTGGGCGCGATCCTGATCCGGCTTGTCCGACTGCGCAGCGTAGGCCAGCGACGTGCCGGCGATCGCGAGCGCCGTCGCGCCGGCGAGAACAGTCTTCAACATAACGTTGTCCTCCTGTGTCCGCAGACGGCAGCGAGCGACCGTCGCGTTCATGTCATGGTCGATACGGGCCGTCTTCGACAGGACCGTGTCCCGCGACTGCGGCGCGTTGACTATTCAACGGACGAGGCAGCCGTGATCCTGTGAATCATGACGGATATTTAATGTTGCGCTCCGCCGGCTGAAAAAAACGCTGAAATTGCCGCATGATCTGGCGGACGCCGTTAACCCTGTGGCGCCCGCGCGGCCGCCTGCACAAAAAAATGCCGCACCCGGCGGGTGCGGCATTATTTTTCTGCGGCGCGCGTGCCGCGCTCAGCCGACATCCTGCGAATGGATGCGGTGCTCGATGCCCGGCACCCGGCTGCGCCGGCTGGTCATCTTGTTGAGCGCGCCGAGATAGGCTTTCGCGGACGCCACCAGCGTGTCGGGGTCGGCACCCCGCGACGTGTAGGAACGCCCGTCATGGTGCAGCCGCACCGAGACTTCGGCCTGCGCGTCGGTGCCCTCGGTCACCGCGTGCACCTGGTAGAGCTCGAGCACCGCCTCGTGCGGCACCAGCGCGTGGATGGCGTTGAAGATCGCATCCACCGGGCCGTTGCCGGTCGATTGCGTGGTGACGTGCTTGCCGTCGATGTCGAGCGTGAGCGTCGCCGACTGCGGCCCCTGCGTGCCGGCGATCACCGTCAGCGAGACGATCTTGACGCGGTCGTGGGCGGTGGCGATCTCCTCGTCCACCAGCGCCTCGATGTCCTCGTCGTAGATCTGCTTCTTGCGGTCGGCCAGCGCCTTGAAGCGCACGAAGGCGTCCTCGAGCTGGTTGCCGGCCAGGTGGTAGCCGAGTTCCTCCAGCTTGTGCACGAAGGCGTGGCGGCCGGAATGCTTGCCCATGACCAGC
>CAZUDR010000654.1:0-1707 GCA_964618715.1 uncultured Undibacter sp.
GCCGCCGGCGTGCAGATCTGCGATCACGGCGATGGAAAGGCGCTTGCCTGCCGGCCAGCCCGGCGGAGTCAGCCGGTAGTCGGTGATGACCAGCCCGGTGGCGGCTTCCATGCCGGCATAGGCCGCGGTTCCCGGCAGCACCAGGGCGGCGCCGGAAAGGCCGAGGCCCGCCTTGAGCAGACCACGGCGGGTGATGCCTTCGACCGGAACAGCCGGCGGGCGCAGCAGTTCGCTGGGGCTGCGGATCGTCATCGGGACAGGGCTAGCGCCGAAGTGTGAATGGAACGTGGATTCAATCGCGGACTCACCGCGTATGATTAACGCGGGGCGTTGGCTGCGACAGGGCGCGGACGTGGCAGGGGGATGGCAGCAGCGGGAGGCGATGGCGGGAGCACATCCCACTGGCAGATGCGGTAGCCGCCGCGGCGTTCGCGAATGTCGAGATGGATGTGGGCCGAATGATAGGGATCGCCCGGGCCGAGCACGGTGTTGAAGCGCCGGCAGGCGCTGTCGCGCAGGTCCGTGCGCAGCGGTTCATCGACATTGACGTCGGTCGGCGCAACGCGACGGCCATCGGCGAGATGAAATGCACGCACGTCGATGGCATTGCCCATTGCATGCTCGCTGAGTTTGGCCCCGGCGACGCGATTGCGCGAGCGGCACGAATAGGAATCGTAGTTCTCGACCGCACTGAGCGGCGAGCCAAGGGTTGCAACGAGACGTGGCGCGACCTCGTCGCGCAGCCAGGCGGCAAGCGACTCCGCCATCGGGCAGCGCAACATCGGAGCCGGCCTGATGTCGACGCGGGAGTCATCCGGCAGCCGCACGGCCTGAAGCTCGATCATGTCTTCGCCACCGCAGGCACCGGGCCCGATCAGCCGCGGCATCAGCACGATCGCCCCCATGGCCTCAAGCCGCCTGTTGCAGGGCGTGGGGTCGCTGGTGATCCCGGACAGATCGAGGCCGGCTGCCGCCTCGGCAAACGTCTCGGGGGCGGACGGCGCAGCCGGCAGGGCCGGGCGCGGGCGTGGCAGCGGCACCTGTTCGGCGGCCGCGAGGCCGGCGCCGGCCACCAGCGCCAGCATTGCGATCAGCGCTTTCATGACATCGACCTCGGCCCGGATTGCGGCATTTCTGGACATTGCCGCGCCGTACCTGCCCGGTTTGCGCCGGCCGATCCCCGCGCTAACCTTGCCGCCGGCCGGCCGTCGCATCCGGCCCAACAATCCGTCTCGCCGGCGGAAATCCAGGAGGGATCGCGATGCTCGGACTGATGCAGGATTGGCCGCTGTTGTGCCATCGCATCATCGACCATGCCGCCAAGTTTCACGGAGAGCGCAAGGTCGTCACCCGCTCGGTGGAAGGACCAATTCACGAGACCAACTATGCCGAAATCCGCGCCCGCGCCCTGATGGTGGCGCAGCGGCTGGAAAGGGCGGGCATCAGGAACGGCGACCGGGTGGCCACGCTGTGCTGGAACACCTGGCGTCATCTCGAGACCTGGTACGGCATCCTCGGCATCGGTGCCATCTATCACACGGTCAATCCGCGGCTGTTCCCGGAGCAGATCGCCTGGATCGTCAATCATGCGGAAGACCGCATGATGTTCACCGACGTCACGTTCTTGCCGATCCTGGAGAAGATCGCCGACAAGCTGCCGACCATCGAGCGCTATATCATACTCACCGATGCCGCGCACATGCCGCA
>CAZUDR010000655.1:0-1703 GCA_964618715.1 uncultured Undibacter sp.
CCGCCGCTTCGCCTTCGACACGTCGAGCGCAACGTCGTAGTCCGCCGTGTCGGCGAGTTCGGATTCAATACCGGCGAGTGAAGGTAGATCGGCCATACTTCAATCGTAATGGCCGCGCGTGAGTGTAGAAGTGAGGTATGGGAGGTATGATGGGGCTTTGCTCAGTGGCTGACACAAGCGAGCTGCCGCAAGGCGCCGTCGGGGTAGCCGTCGTTGTCCAAGAGCATCGCCCGCGGAGTCGTCAGCGTGGGGCGCGGTCCAGAAGACCAGGGGCGGAGGGGCCGTGCCGACTAGCCGCCGGGTTTATGGGAATAGCAAGATCGGGAATGGGGCCCTGCAGCCAGATCCCAGGGGGTTGGACTCGAAAAACCAACGATTGTGACGAGTGCGCAAGCGACCCTTGTTGGGCTCCAAGATCGACGAGGGAGTGAAGGACCTCGTAGCCGACTTCAGGCCTTGGTTCCAACTGGCCGAGGTGGCGGTGCCGCGGGTTCAAGTAGTCCCAAATAAGGAGCCATTAGCTAGTTGCTGATAAGTTACCCATGTTCTCACGCCTCGGCGGCGGGTTCTCACGCGCGTCCTCAGCCTTGGGGCCGCCGGCAAGGCAAGTCAGCAACCTGCGTTAGTGGTTAGGGACTGTTCGTCATTGACGAGAAAGATTCGCGAAGACGTGTCTGTGCCTAGCACGGCTCCCATGCTGCCTTGCACTACCTGCCGCAGAATACCACTCGAAAAACTCCGAAAAAAACGCATAATCCTGGACACGCGGCGGCAAACTGCTATGCTGTGGGTCGTATTGGACCGGTTCCCGGCCGGTATAAATCGGAAATCCCACCTAACTGAGAGACAAGAGTACGCTAATGACAATCAAATCTAAATCCTCGCTTCTTCTAACTTTAGTTGTCGGACTACTGATGGCGGCGACGCATTCGGGCTTTGCCGCGCCGATCGTCACGATCAACACAAAAACATTCGACCTTGCCCAGTTCACGGGTGCCACAGTCACTTATCGCGAGCCCGGAGGGGTTACCTTTGACGGCAAGCTGTGGGACAACGTAGTTGGGGTCGATCTCTTCACACTCGGGGAGCTGGCGTCGGGGCAGTTTGGCGGTGACCCTGGCGATCAGGTCTCTCTGAACGATCGAGTCACGCCCGATTGGCTGCAACTGAACTATGGCACGGGCCAGACCATTTCGCCGGGAAGCACTGAGTTCGTTGTTTTCGAGATCACCAGTTCGACCAGCAGTGTCGATACTGAAGGGTTAAGCTGGAAGATCGGTTTCAACGGCGGCACCCCCGTCGCGGTCAACGCATTGGATGTATCGTTCTTCCCGAGCCCCGGCGGTGGAGCCGAGAACACCAACATGGCAGTTCTTGACTTGTTCGATTTCGGTTTCAGCCTCGGTGATACGCTCAACACCGTATACATCGAAAACATTGATTCCGGCAGCGGCACTTCCGACCCAGATTTCATCTTCGGAGGGCTGACCGTTCCGGAACCGTCGTCGATAACGCTACTCGGTTTGGGAGCGCTCGCGATCTTGCTGACCTGCTACCGAAAACGGGTCCAGCGGTAGGTTGAGAATCTGGATCACAACTTGCCAGGCTAACTTGGCAAGTTGAAGTGAAATCCCCTAGGGCAGCGCCTTGCACCGCCGAGCGTAACGGCCAACACGCAAGCCGACTCGGACTCTATACCTTGG
>CAZUDR010000656.1:0-1682 GCA_964618715.1 uncultured Undibacter sp.
TGTAGCAGATCTTGTCGAAGGGCGCGTCCTCGCGCACCCTGGCGACGGCGATCTCCGGCAGCACGGTGAAATTGGCGAAGGTCGAGCACCCCATGTAGTGGAACACCGGGTCGCCGTCGCAGCGGAAACGCGACGTGCCATCGGGCATGAGGCCCTTGCCCTGCGTGGCGCGGATGGCCGTGCACAGGTTCGACCGGCGGGACAGGCAGGTTTTGCACTGGCGGCATTCCGGCGTGTAGAGCGGAATGACGTGATCGCCGACCTTCACGCTGGTGACGCCCGGGCCCACCTCGCGCACGATACCGGCGCCCTCGTGGCCGAGGACGGCCGGGAAGATGCCTTCGGGATCTGCGCCCGACAGCGTGTAGGCATCGGTGTGGCAGATGCCGGTGGCCTTGACCTCGACCAGCACCTCGCCGGCCTTCGGGCCCTCGATGTCGATGGTCTCGATGGTGAGCGGCTCCGCCGCCTTCCAGGCCACCGCAGCGCGCGTTTGCATGCACTCCTCCCGAACTGTCCGGGTTTTTCTAGCAGCGCAAATTCACGATGTCATTCCGTGACGCGAGCGAACCTCGCGGAGCCGGAATGGTGCCGGGTGCGGACTACGGCTGCCAGACCGCTTCTCTCGCGTGGGCATTGTCCCCATGCTCGCGCGCAGCGTCGATGATCCCGAGCAATGCGCGCAAGGCGTCCTGCACGCCGCGGCCGGATTGCGATGACAGGACCAAAGGCGTTGTGCCGGAGGCTTCGGTCAATTTCGCAATCTGTTCCGTGAGCTGCCCGTCGGACATGGCATCCGCTTTGCTCAACGCTACAATCTCCGGCTTGTCGGCGAGCCCGTGCCCGTAGGCCTCGAGCTCGACACGAATGGTATTGTAGGCAACGCCCGCATCCTCGCCGGTGCCGTCCACCAGATGCAGGAGGACGTTGCAGCGTTCGGTGTGGCCGAGGAAGCGGTCGCCCAGGCCGATTCCTTCATGTGCGCCTTCAATGAGCCCGGGCAGGTCGGCGAGCACGAACTCGCGCTGGTCGACGCGTACCACGCCGAGCTGCGGATGCAGCGTGGTGAAGGGATAGTCGGCGATTTTCGGTCTGGCCGCGCTCACGCTGGCAAGGAACGTTGACTTGCCGGCGTTGGGCAGGCCGACGAGCCCGGCGTCGGCAATGAGTTTCAGCCGCAGGCGGATGGTCATCTCCTCGCCGGGCTGGCCGGGATTGGCGTGGCGCGGCGCGCGGTTGGTCGAGGTCTTGAAATGCGCATTGCCGAAGCCGCCATTGCCGCCTTTCGCGATGACGGCGCGCTGGCCGACTTCGGTGAGATCGGCGAGCAGTGTCTCGCCGTCTTCCTCATAGACCTGCGTGCCGACCGGCACTTTCAGCACTGCATCCTTGCCGTTGGCACCGTGACGGTCCTTGCCCATGCCGTGACCGCCGCGTTTGGCCTTGAAATGCTGCTGATAACGGTAGTCGATCAGCGTATTGAGGCCCTCGACCGCCTCGACCACGACGTCACCCCCGCGCCCGCCATCGCCGCCGTTCGGCCCGCCGAACTCGATAAACTTCTCGCGCCGGAACGACACGCAGCCGTTGCCGCCCGCGCCGGACTGGATGTAGACCTTGGCCTCGTCGAGGACTTTCATGGGTACCTGATACACTTTCTGTCATCGCCCGCGAAGGCGGGC
>CAZUDR010000657.1:0-1678 GCA_964618715.1 uncultured Undibacter sp.
CGCGTAGCGACCGAACTGGATAACAAGAGAATTTTGGCCTCGGCGGGCTGGCGGAGGGAGAGGGATTCGAACCCTCGATACGGTTTCCCGTATACACGCTTTCCAAGCGTGCGCCTTCAGCCACTCGGCCACCCCTCCTGACCCCGCGATGTCTTCCAGATCCGAAGACGCGCGCGGTGTGACCTCGCGCCGCCAGCCACGCGGTCACCGTCTGCACATTGGTAGATTTTCGCGGCCGATCAAGGCGTCAAAGGCCGCGGGTGCGGCCTTGCTGCGGCGCCAGGCGCCGCGCGCGGCGGCACTATAGCCGCGGCCCCCGCGTAAACAATCGCTTGCTTCTTCTCCCTCTCGTCTACCGGATGGGCTATTTAATTGCATAATTATGTTTTAATTACTGATATTGACCGATCCTGTAATAAAAACGCACTATCGCTAACCGCGCAGGGTGACACGCGCAAACACAGGACGCAGGCACACAACCCGCCATGACCGGCGACGCATCCGCCCTCCATCTGGTCCTCTCCGGGGACCCCGAGCTGTTCGCCATCGTGCGGCTGTCGCTCCTGGTGAGCCTGACCGCCGTCCTGGTGGCCGCGCTGATCGGCATTCCGTTCGGCGCCTTCCTCGCCCTCACCCGCTTTCCCGGCCGCGAGGCGGTGATCGTCGTGCTCAACGCCATGATGGGCCTGCCGCCGGTCGTCGTCGGGCTGGCGATCTATCTTCTGTTGTCGCGCTCGGGCCCGCTCGGGCCGCTCGGCCTGCTGTTCACGCCGCAGGCCATGGTGATCGCGCAAACCGTGCTGGTGGCACCGATCATCGCCGCGCTCTCCCGGCAGACGATCGAGGATCTCTGGGTCGAGTACCGCGACGAACTGGCGGCGATGAACATCGGGCCGCTCGGCCGCATCGCCACCCTGGTCTGGGATGCGCGCTTCAGCCTGGTCACCGCGTTGCTCGCCGGATTCGGCCGCGCGGCGGCGGAGGTCGGCGCCATCATCATTGTCGGCGGCAATATCCAGGGCTTCACCCGTACCATGACCACCGCGATCGCACTGGAAACCTCCAAGGGTGACCTGCCGCTCGCGATCGGGCTCGGCATCGTCCTGATCAGCATCGTGATCATCATCAACACGCTGGCCTGGGGCGCTCGCCGTGCCGGCGAACGCTACGCGGGATGACCATGCGGCCACCGCCCGTCGATCTGCCCATCATGCTTGTAGATGTAACGGTTGCCGCCGGCGCAGTGACGGTGCTTGATCACGTCACGCTGACAATCGGCACCGGCGACCCGACGGTGCTGATCGGACCCAACGGCGCCGGCAAGACAACGCTGCTGCGCGTGGTCATGGGACTTGTCCCGGTCTCGCATGGTCTCATCACATGGAGTGGTCGCGAGTCCTTGCCGCCGACCCGGCGCGCCATTCTGTTCCAGCGGCCGGCCATGCTTCGCCGCAGCACCGCCGGCAATGTACGCTACGCGCTGGCGGCGGCCGGCGTGCCGCGCGCCGCGCGTCAGAATCGTGCCGCCGAGTTGCTCGCCGACGTCGGACTGAAAGGTCTCGACCGGCGGCCGGCGCGGCGTCTGTCCGGCGGCGAGCAGCAGCGCCTCGCCCTTGCCCGCGCGCTCGCGCGCAATCCGGACGTGTCGCATTTTGCGCTCTGGCAGCACGAGTCAGGC
>CAZUDR010000658.1:0-1663 GCA_964618715.1 uncultured Undibacter sp.
CTGATGGGCCGCACGTCGGCCGAATACGGGGTGTGGTTCGCCATCGCCTCGTTCGGCTACATGCTGGGAAACTTCACCGCCTCACGGCTGTCGCAGCGCTTCGGCGTCAATGCCATGATCGCCGGCGGCGTGGCGGCCGAACTGGCCGGCACCGCCCTTACCTGCGTGCTGGTCGCATCTTTCCCGGGCGGCGGCCCGGCGACCGTGTTCCTGCCCCAGTTCATCATCTCCTACGGCAACGGCGTGCTGCTGCCCAACGCCATCGCCGGCGCGGTGAGCGTGCGTCCGCAGGCGGCGGGCACCGCCGCCGGCATCACCGGCTTCGCCCAGATGGCAACCGGTGCACTGGCCACGCAGGTGGTGAGCATGCTGCTCGTCGGCGCAACCAGCGCCATGCCGATGGCCTGGCTGATGCTGGCCGAGATGGTGGCGACGGCGCTTCTGTTCGGGGTGCTGGTGAGAAAGCGGCAAGCGGAAACGCTTTAAACTCCGGTGTCATTGCCCGCGAAAGCGGGCAATCCGGAAATCCCTGAACGCCCCCTGATTGCCGGTCCCCGCTTTGCCGGGAACCACAATCGCGTGCTCGCACCCCGGAACGACTAGCCGTTAATCAGCTTCAGCCACTCCTCCTCGCTGATCACCTTGACGCCGTGTTTCTTCGCCTCATTGAGCTTGGAGCCGGCGCCGGGACCGGCGACAACGAGGTCGGTCTTCTTCGACACCGAGCCCGATGTGCGCGCGCCAAGCCGCTCGGCCTGCGCCTTGGCCTCGTCGCGCGTCATTTTTTCCAGCGAGCCGGTGAACACGACCGTCTTGCCGGCGATGGCCGAGTCCGTCTTCGGCTTCTCGGCGTCGAGGATGGTGACATGCTTTGTCAGGCGCTCGACGATCCCCTTGTTGTGGCTCTCGCCGAAATAGGTCCTGATGCTGTCGATCACGGTGTCGCCGATCTGGTCGAGCGCGTCCATCTCGGCGATGGCATCCTCGTCGCCCCTGGCGATCTTCACGCAGGCGTCGTGGAACGCCTTCCATGACCCGTAGCCGCGCGCCAGCGCCCGCGCCGTGGTCTCGCCGACGTGGCGCATGCCGAGCGCGTATATGAAACGGTCGAGTGCGATTTCGCGCCGCGCCCGGATCGCGTCGAACAGGTTGCGCACCGAGGTCTCGCCATAACCTTCCTCTGCCAGGAGATCGTTCCGGTGCTTCCTCTCCAGCGTGAAGATGTCGGCCGGCTCCCTGACCCAGTCCTTCTCGAAGAACAGCTCGACCTGCTTTTCGCCCAGCCCCTCGATGTCGAAGGCGCTGCGGGAGGCGAACAGTTTCAGGTGCTCGATCTTCTGGAATGGGCAGGCGAACTCGCCGGTGCAGCGCAGCCGCGCTCCTTCCTCTCCGGTGGCAGTCTTCTCGCGCACGACGTCTGTCTTCAGCGGGCACGGGCACTTTTTCGGGAAATGGTAGGGTTTGGCGTCCTTCGGCCGCTTGTCGATCACCACGTCGACCACCTGCGGTATGACGTCGCCGGCGCGCTGGATGATGACGGTGTCACCGATGCGGATGTCGCGGCCATCGCGCAGAATCTCGCCGCCGCTGCCAATGCCCTTGATATAATCTTCGTTGTGCAGCGTGGCGTTCTGCACCACCACGCCGCCGACACCGACCGGCT
>CAZUDR010000659.1:0-1661 GCA_964618715.1 uncultured Undibacter sp.
GAAGATGTCGACCATGTCAACCGGCTCGGGGATGTCGGAGAGCTTGGCGTAACATTTCTGCCCGAGAATCTCCTTGCCGGCCTGGCCGGGATTGACCGGTATCATGTGGTAGCCGCGATCGAGCAGATACTTGAAGGCGAAATAGCTCGGCCGGTTGTCCTTCGGCGAGATACCGACCATGGCGATGCTCTTCACCGTATTGAGGATGCCGCGGATGTAGCTGTCGGGATAGCTGTCGTGGTTCATGGTGTTGTCTGCTGCCCGACCAGCGCGCGCAATCGCGCATTCTCGGCCTTGAGTGCCTCTATCGTTTCGGCAAACCTGGCCTGCACCTTGGCGAACGCCTCTTCCATCTCGGCTTCGGTGAATCGGGCCACGATGTGCTGCGAGCAGTTCACGTCCCAGGCCTCGATGGTGAACAGGATGGCGCGCTCCGGCCGCGCCTTGTAGCCGTGATCGAACAGCCGGTCGACAAGGTCGGCATCGTCCTCGATCACGCGGGCGCGGCCCCACAGCTTGATGCGCTGCCGGCGCGCGGGATCGAGCAGGAACAGATACGCGCGGTCGTTTTCCGACAGATTGGCCAGCGTGATGTACTGGCGGTTGCCGCGGTAGTCGGCAAAACCAAGCGTCCTCTCGTCAATGACCTTGATAAAGCCCCTGGGTCCTCCGCGGTGTTGCACATAGGGAGCGCCGTCGGCGCCGGCGGTGGCGAGAAAGGCGGTGTCCAGCCCGGCGATGAATTGTGCCAATTCGGGCGTCACCGTGTCGGGAAAGCCTTCTGCCGCGCGGCGCTCGTAGGACTTTGCCGAGCCGCGCTCGGCCTGTGCCCGTTGCACGGCCGGGGTGAAGACGCGGGAATAATTGTTCATGGCGGCACCCATGCTCCGGTGCGAGGGCTGCACATCACAACATAGGCGTCAGCCCCTGCCGCCGGAAGCCTGCCAGGCTGATGGGTCTGATCAACGCCGTGAATGGAATGCGGCAATGGGGCCGATGGTAAGGACACCGGCGGCGACGGATATGGCGGTTGTAAACGCAACGTCGCCGGGGCAGGGGAGTCCGCATTGCATGGCATTGAGCGCGGTCAGCCCGACACTGAGCGCCACACCCCAGGCTGTGCCGGCAGCGAGCATGCGCGTCACGGCATTGCGGTCGAGATGACAGGCGACGGCAAGGTCCATCAGCTGTCCTCCCATTTTGGCTGGCGCTTCTCGATGAATGCGGCGAGGCCCTCCCTGGCGTCGGGTGCCATCAGGTTTTCGACCATGACCTGGGCGACATAGCGATAGGCATCGGCAAGGCCCATCTCCGCCTGACGGTAGAAGCCTTCCTTGCCGATCTTCACCGTGTGTGCCGATTTGGTCGAAATGTGGTGCGCAAATTCCAGGGCGCGCTTGCGCTCCTCGCCGGCCGGCACGACCCGGTTGACCAGACCCATGCGGTAGGCGTCCTCGGCCGAGACCATGTCGCCGGTGAGCAGCATCTCCATGGCGTGCTTGCGCGACACGTTGCGCGACAGCGCGACCATCGGGGTCGAACAGAACAGACCGATGTCGACGCCGGGCGTGGCGAATTTGGCGGCCGACGATGCAACCGCCAGGTCGCAGCTTGCCACCAGCTGGCAGCCGGCGGCGGTGGCCACCCCTTGCACGCAGGCG
>CAZUDR010000660.1:0-1634 GCA_964618715.1 uncultured Undibacter sp.
TGGAAGCGCAGAACCTGGTGCGGCTCGCCGTCCTGACCGGCGATCACAGCTGGCGCGACAAGGCCGACCGGCTGATCGAGAATGTCCTCTCCGCCAACGCGAGCAACCTGTTCGGCCACGTGGCCCTGCTCAATGCGCTCGACCTGCGCCTGCATGCCGCCGAGATCGTGGTCACGGGGCCGGATTCGGAGATGCTGGCCCAGGCCGCGCTGGCGCTGCCGTTCCCCGGCCGCATCGTCTTGCGCGCGAAGTCGGCCGTGGATCTTCCGCCGACGCACCCGGCGCAGGAGAAACTGAAGGCAGTGCAGGGCAGTGCCGCGTTCGTGTGCGTGGGCGAAACCTGCTCGCTGCCGGTCACCGATGCCGGCCAGATCGCCGCCACGCTGGGCGCGATGCGCGCGCCATCACCGCGGCCGGCAGGAACGGCTTGATCTCCGCACCGCGGCGGGCAGAATTGGCGCGGGCGGCGAATTCAGGGGTGGGGGAGATCCGGGACAATGCGTATTGCGTTCGGCGTGGTGCTGGCCGGCCTCATGGCCGGAACAGTCGTGCCTGCTTGTGCAGAGCAGTGGTGCGGTTTTATTCCCGAGGCGCGTGAGCGCGTGCGTTGCGGTTATTCCAGCCTGCAGCAGTGCAGGCAGGCGCTGAGCGACAGGACGAAGGAAAAGAAAGACTCCGCCGGGGGCATCGTCTGCCTGCCGGACCCGGCCAACGGGTGACCGGCGGAAAACGGCGGCGGTTGACTGTGACAACCGCCGCCGCTCAGGAATTGCCAGTTGCCTGAATCGTCAGTTGCTTGCCACCAGCGTGGCATGCGGATTGACGAAGACGTAGCCGCGCACGCTGCGCACGTGCAGGCGCGACAGACCGCCGCCGGAATTGTAGTCGCGCACCAGCCACTGGCCGTTGCCGACCGAACGCTCGATGTACATCACGTGTCCGCTGCGTACCGCGGCAACACCGGGACCAGGTCCCCCCACGCGCGGAAACAGCCGCGCCCAGTTCCAGGCGAGGTTCAACCGCTTGTCTGCGATGCCGAGATACTTGCGCAGCCCGCAGCCGCAGTAGCGGTACGGACAGCCGGCGGGACGGCCGCCGATGATGGTGCCCTGCTCGGCACGGGCAACGACGCGGTTGCCGCTGGCGTCGATGAGCGGCGTGGCGCCTGCCTGCGCGGCGGTGCCGCAGATCCTGCGCCCGTCATTGGTGAGAACACATTTGTCATTGCTGACGGCACCGCGACGATGCTGTGCGACAGATGAATCGGTCAGGATGCAAACGACAAACAGTGAAACGAGAAGTGCAAGTATTCGCGAACGGTTCAGATAGTTCATAAGCTCCTCATAACCAGTGGTTCGATGTGCACCGCCCTCCGCCGGCGCGATTGTCAGGTTCTTGTTGAGTCAGTTTCTTGTTGAGTCGGAATACGCTGGCTCTTTGTGACCAGAGCGTGTTCATTGCCCATCGTAATGCGCGGTCGGCGCACGGAACATGCGCAACATGGGAACCTGGTTAAAATCGCGCGCGTGATTCGGCGTTAACGTTCACGTCGATGGTAAAAATACGGCCGGGCTTGCGCCCGGCCGTCACATTGTCGGCGTCTTGTCGCCGCGATCAGGTATTCATCGACTCGA
>CAZUDR010000661.1:0-1623 GCA_964618715.1 uncultured Undibacter sp.
GAAATCCACGCGAGCGTTCGCATCCGGAGCCAATCAATCTGACAATCTGCAGGATTAGGGGTTCATGGTCCGGCAGTAACCCGCGGGCAAAGACATAGGCGACAAAGCCGTTCACAAGCACGATGGCCAGATACGGGGCCAGGAGGATGTCCGGATCCGACAATTGCGCCGCGACTGCGGCACCGGTCAAAGCCAGCGCTGAGACGACAGCCCGGAACCGCCCAATTCCAATCTTGATCAGAAAAGCGACGACGGTATTGCCGCAGGCGATCGCAAATACGAGATCGAACTGCAAGCGGCTTATGACGTCAGCAGCCGCTAGCGCCAACCCGATCGCGACGGCGACAAAGGAGGCAATTCCCAACACGACCGCGATCCGCGTCAAGTTGTTCGGTTCTCCTCGATATGCCGGGTCAGCGAATTCAGAGAAGCAAAGATCTCTTCGTTCCGTTCGTCGTCCGACCGCAGCTTGAAGCCGTACTTCTCGGCTATGGCGTACGCCAATTCCAATGCGTCGATGGAATCGAGACACAAGCCATCACCGAAGAGCGGTTCGGTCGGATCGATCTGGTCCCAGGTGACATCCACGAGCACCAGCGATTCCACGATCAGCGCGGCGACCTCGTCACGAAGCTCGACATTCACCTTCGATTGCGCGTCAGTTGCCACCCCGGTTTCCTCTTCCTGCTATCCAATTACAACAACGTACGATCTTTACGATTGCCTTGAAGAGCTCAACTCGCACCGCCATGCGCCAACTCGGCCTTAAATCTCCTGCAAGAAGGGAAATGATGGCTCGTTCGACACCCATGATGTCGCGAGGATTTAACAGTAAGTCGCGAAGCGCAGCATCGTCAAAATTGTATATAAACCAGGATATATAGCGAATTCGTCGGCGTGCAACACGTTCATATTTGGCAAAGTATTTGGTACGCCGTGCCGGTTGTTTGATGGCGGCGAAAATGGCGCATGCTGCTTCTTCCGCGCTGAGAAGCGCCAGATGGATACCGGTCGAAAAGATGGGATCAATGAAGCCGTATGCATCACCGACCCGGATATGCCCCGGCCCGAAAGCTCGCGTCGCACTATAAGAAAAGTTGCTCGTTGTAAGGATCTGGCCGACCGGCTCCGCGTTGGCCATCAGGCGCGCCATCTCCGGGAAACGCCCTGCGTGCTGGTGGAAATATGTGTCGACGGACCCGCTTCGTCCGGCAATCCGATCGCCCGGCACGACCAGACCAATCGACGTGACATCGTTGGTGAGCGGGATTTGCCACATCCAGCCGGGGTCGGTGAGATGAATTCGGATATTGCCGCCACGGCATCCTTCGAAGCGCGGAACGCCGTAGAAATGACTGAAAATTGCTGCCGAGTTGTGGCGCCGGTCGGCTTGTCGTTCGTTGTGCATCTTGGCGGTGACGGTGGATCGCCCCGAGGCATCGACCAGCATGTCGGCGCGGAACAGGAGCTTGCTGCCATCCTCCGCACGGCACGAAATCACCGCTGAAGTGTTGTCGCAGGACTGAATCGTCGCTGTCGCTCCCTCGTAGGCGCGAACGCCGAAGCGGCGCGCCTGATCGAAAAGTATCTTGTCGAACTCGGCCCGGCGAACCTGATAGGCGT
>CAZUDR010000662.1:0-1612 GCA_964618715.1 uncultured Undibacter sp.
TCCAGCACGGCGTGCAGCGCCGGCTCGGAATTCTCCAGCACCAGCAGGCGCGCGGCGCCGAACACCAGCAGGCGCTCGCAGATCTCCGCGCCGATCGAGCCGCCGCCACCGGTGACGACGATCGACTTGCCCTGCACGAAGTCTTCCAGCCGTTGATAGTCGATCTTGACGCTGGGCCGCAGCAGCAGGTCCTCGACCGACACCGGCGCGAGCTGCACTGCCGGTCCTTCCGCATCCAGCGAGGGCAACTGGCTAAGGTTAACTCCAAGCCTGCGCGCGCGCGTGAGAATTGCTTCAGGTCGCGCTTCGGGAGAAAGCGCCGAGGGCGTGAGCACAAGGCGGGTGACCGGGTTGCCGCGGCTGGCCATGTCATTGACCACCGCCTCGAGGTCGCCGAGGCCGCCCACCACCGGAATGCCGCGGATCGACTGGCCGAGGTCGTTCGGCGACGGCGAGAGAATGCCGGCCGGCCAGATCTTTTTCACCGCGCCGCTCTCGATCGCACGCAGCAGCACCTCGGCGTCGGCGGCACGACCGAGGATCAGCGTGGGCGTGGCGTCAGCGACCTTTGCCCGTTGCAGCGTGCGCGAGTAGTGGAAATAGCGGTAAGCGATGCGCGACCCGCCCAGCAGGGCCATCTGCAGGAACCAGTAGAGCAGGATGGCGACCTTGCCGAAATAGAACTCGCCGTAGACGTTGGGAGAGAGCAGCACGTAGTCGAGAGCGAGCAGCGAGACGGCGAGAACGGTGACGGCGCGGAAGATGTTGTAGATGTCGGGAACGGAGGTGAAGCGCCACTTGTTCTTGTGCAGGCCGAAGATGAAATAGACGATGCCCGCGTAGACCAGGAAAATCGGCAGGAACACTTCCAGCCCGGGCAGCTTGGCGTAGAAGAGTTCGTCGTCGAAGCGCACCAGGAAGGTGAGCACGATCGCCGCGGCGGTGGCGACGATGTCGTGCAGCATGATCAGCAGCTGGCGGGGGGTCAGTCTGGGCAGCCTGATCATGCAGAATCTTTCAGCCGGACCTTGTTCACGGCGAACTATAGCGGGACTCGGCCGATGAGAACGATTGGCGATGCCGCCGGGTTAGGATTCGAGGCCCTGGTCAAGGGTTTAGCTATCAAATTCGACCCGCTGAGCAACAGACAATTTCCCGGGTGTCCGGATTCGACGGTGGCACAACAACCCGGCTCCGGCCGACCCGTGCAAGGCTCGAGCGCTCGTGGCTGTCGTTGCCTGAAAATCATATGACCCGGTCACGCCGGGTTCGTTCTGCCAAATCACATCTCATGGTTGCAGTCAACGCCATGTTCTTCCTGGCGTTGGGCCATGCGTTCGGCAACCTGCGCGACCGCCGCAGCGTGTGAAGCGGTCGGATCAGATCGTGCCGGCCCGGCTGTGGGACGTGGACTGACATTTGCCTGGATGGCGACGACCACGTCGGCCGTTTCCGCCCGTCGCATCGGACGGCGAGGAGATTTCATATGGCTGGTTCAGGAGGCTTCCAGATCCATGGGGCGCGAGGCGACCGCGCTTCCAAACAACTCGCTGTCAATGCGTCGGCCGTTTGAACGCGCCTCTACCTTTATGAGGATCTTCTGAACCTGGAC
>CAZUDR010000663.1:0-1608 GCA_964618715.1 uncultured Undibacter sp.
TCCTCCACGACCTCGGGCAGCCCGACGCGCTCATCACCGTCGACTTCGCCTATACGCTGCGCGGCGCCGATGTCGACCTGGTGCAGGAGATCCTGCTCGATTGCGCCGGCAAACACGCCCGCGTCACCGCATGGCCGGAACCGTCGGCGCTGTTCAAGGATTTCGGCGAGAACGGGCTGGACTTCGAGCTGCGCTGCTTCACCGCCGACAATCTCTGGGTCTATTTCATCGCCAGCGACATCCGCTTCGCCATCAACCGGCGCCTGCGCGAGGAAGGTATCGATATCACCCTGCCGCAGCGCGTCATTCATTTGGCCGACGGCGCATCGACATTGGCGAAAGCCGTGGACACGGAAACGGGTTAAGCCTTCAAGTCAGCCGCCATGCCGTCGCGGTAGCTCGGGTAACGCAGCACGACGCCAAGCTCGTCCTTGATGCGGTCGTTGCGGACCCGTTTGTTGTCGGCATAGAAGCTTCGCGCCATGTCAGACAGCTCGGCCTCCTCGAACGGCACTTCCGGCGGTGCCGGCACGCCGAGCAACTGGCAGGCATGGGCGACCACCTTGTCGGGCGCTTCGGGGTCGTCGTCGCAGACATTATAGATGCGGCCCGGATGGGGCGCGGCCATCGACGCGCGCAGAACCTGCACGATGTCGGCGACGTGGATGCGCGAAAAGACCTGACCCGGCTTGACGATCCGCTTGGCGCGGCCATCGCGCACCTGCTGCAGCACGCCGCGGCCGGGGCCGTAGATGCCGGCGAGACGGAAGACGTGGACCGGCAGCGCGTAGCGTTCGGCCATCACCAGCCACATGTGTTCGGCCTCGAGCCGCAGGCGGCCGCGCTCCAGGTTCGGCGTCGGCGGTGTCTCCTCGTCGACCCAGCCGCCGCCATGATCGCCGTAGACCCCGGTGGTCGAGAGGTAGCCCACCCAGTCGAGGTCCTCCAACTGCGCGATGTCGGACGCGTGCCAGGCCAGCGGCGGCGCCGGCAAAGCCTCCTGCGGCGGGATCGAATCGAGCAGATGCGTCGTGCCGTCGAGCGCCGCCGCGCCGTCGGCCATGGGTCCGGAGCCGTCGAAGATATGGGCCTCGATACCCTCGGCCTTGAGCGCGGCCTGCTTGTCGCCCGTGCGGACGGTGCCCGCGATCTCCCAGCCTTCGGCTTGAAGCGCGCGCGCCAGGGCGAGCGAGCTGTAGCCGAGGCCAAAACAGAAAAGTTTCATCCGGCGATGTCCTTCAGATCGGGCTGTTGCCATTCCGCGCGCACGTCGCCGTCGGTTTCCTCCGCCAGGCGCTCGGCGGCCAGCGCGGCGAAGTGCGCCCCCGGCAACAGGCGCGCCAGCGCCCACACCGCCATGGCGCGTACCAGGGGCGACACGTCGTCGAGGCGGTCCCGGGCCGCATCGGCCAGACCGGCATCGCCGCTGTTGCCGATCGCGATCAGCACGTTGCGCACGAAGCGGTCGCGTCCCGTCCGTTTGACCGGGCTGCCGGCGAACAGCTGGCGAAAGCCCGTGTCGTCCAGGGCGGCCAGATCGGCGAGCCGGGGCGCATCGAGGGCGGCGCGCGGCAAAAAGGCGGGCTCGCTCGCGGCGGCGGCGAACTT
>CAZUDR010000664.1:0-1595 GCA_964618715.1 uncultured Undibacter sp.
GATAAGGAATCATACGATGAATGATAATCCGAAATCCGCTTCCGAGCAGAAGCCCGCCAGCCCGCCCCCGCAGCAGCAACAGCAACAGGGCGACAACAAGCCCGGCACCGACAAGCCGACCGGTCAGCCGCAGCAGAAATAACCTGCGCGGCCGCTGAAAGAACGAAAGCCCGGCAAAAATGCCGGGATTTTTTATCAGCCCTGGGGAGGCCAACATGCGCGCCTGGTTCGTGCCACCGGTCGTGGTGCCGGCAATACTGGCGATTGTGGTGATCGCGGCGGCGCTCCTGCGCTAGCGGTGCATCAGAATCTCAGTTTGTCCATCAGCCGGCCGAGCGCCGCCCGGCCTTCCGCGATGGCCGTGCTGCGCAGATCGAAAAATTCCGTCGAGTACGCGACCGGACTCTGCCGTCCGGCGCGGTAGATTTCCCAGCGCCAGGGCTTCGGCAGGCGGGCGCGGTTCTTCACCACAACCGAAAAGTCCGTGCGGTCGAGACCGGCGCTCATGGCGCGCGTCCCTGCGCGGCCGCCGGCATCGCCTGGTCGCGCTCGTGCGCTGCGGCCAGATCGGCCGGATCGACATTGACCATTTCGATGGATGACTGCCGGTGCGTCTGCGCGGGCAGGTAGATCAGCGTCGACACCCGGCGATAGACCGGAAACGACAGTTCCTCGATCAGCTCCTCGTCCGCCACAACCTCGTACTGGCCGGGCGCCAGCAGGCGATCGACCCCCTTGAGCGAAAACGGATGCCGGAATGTCAGCGTCACGCGCTTTGTGCGGGTTATCATTGTGAATGCCTCAAAGGTGACGCGGATGCCGGCGCGTGGTCAGTCGGGCGAAAGCTCCGGCGGGTGCAGCCGGACAAGGCCGCGCCGGGGCCGGGGCGTTGGCGGGATATCACCAGACGCTGTATGCGAGCGCGATGCCGGCCAAGCTCAGCAGGCCGAGCGCCCAGAACGAATAGGTTATTGCCATGCCGGCCACTATGCGCGCTTTGGCGGCCGATTGATACAACTATCGCGGCCGGCCTTACGCCATACTTTGATATGGTATATTTTACATAACAATGGCGAGCCGGGCTTCGAATGGGACGATCTTCACAATGCGGGCAGAGTGCAGTTGAGACGCTGAGCGAGCTGCTTGTCGCACGGAGTTGTACGTTCCAAATCGCGATTCCAAACTTCGGCCAAACCAGTCACGGCAGATACTAGCTCGCCAGCGTCAGTTCCTGGGTATAACCCCCAAACGTCGTCTACCTATCCCCCCAGCCCGTGGCCCTTCAGCGCCTCCCCGATCTCGTCGAGGATCGCCGGATCGTCGATGGTCGCCGGCATGGTCCACGGCTCGCGGTCGGCGATCTTCTTGATGGTGCCGCGCAGGATTTTGCCTGACCGCGTCTTCGGCAACCGCGCCACCGTGATCGCCAGCTTGAACGAGGCGACCGGGCCGACCTTGTCGCGCACCAGCGCCACGATCTCCTTCTCGATCTCGTCATGCGGACGGTTGACGCCGGCCTTGAGCACGATGAAGCCGCAGGGCACCTCGCCCTTGAGCGCGTCCTTGATGCCGAGCACGGCGCATTCGGCCACGTC
>CAZUDR010000665.1:0-1590 GCA_964618715.1 uncultured Undibacter sp.
TCCATCACCCCTTCGCGCGCCTTCTTGACCATCGGCGTGCGGGTGTTCACTTCCGGCGGCTCGCCGTTCTTGCCGGGCCGGCAGTCGCGCACGCCCCATGCGCAGGAGGCGACCGGCTTGGGCGAACCGACCAGTTCGACCAGGCACATGCGGCAGTTGCCGGCGATCGACAGCCGCTCGTTGAAGCAGAAGCGCGGGATTTCCGCGCCCGCGGCCTCGCAGGCCTGGAGCAGCGTGTACTCCGGCGGAACGTCGATCTCCTTGCCGTCGACGATGAGCTTGGTCATGCGGCGACACCGTTCAGTTTGAGGCCGCGCTCGGACATCCAGAGTTTTGCGTCGTGCAGGTCCTCCCAGCCAAAGGCATACGCGCCCGGGCCGTTGGCGATCAGGTAATCACGCCGCGCAACGCCTTCCGCCATGGTCGGCCGCTTCCCGGCCGGCAGCCACCACATGACCAGCGGCGTGTCGATCGGCACGAACCAGTCCTCGCGCCGCCGGTAGAAGCGGCCGTGCAGGGTCTGCCAGACGAAACGCTCGAGCGCCTGCGAGGTCTCCCACAGCGTCAGGTTCGGCAGGATCGCCGGGTCGTCGTAGACCCGCATGTTCATGGCGTGGCCGCTGTCGTCCTGCAGCCGCCATACGAAACCCTCGATCTTCTCGGCCAGCCTGTTGACGCGATCGACATTGTCGACGAACTCGGCCATGCGCGGGTCGTCGAGCGGATAACGGATCCGCGCGATATTGAATTCGGCGAGATGGCGCGTTTCCGTCATCGCGTTACTCCGCCGCCTGCGCGTCGAGCGGCGCCGGCTCGCGGACGCCGTGCGCGTCGGCATTGCGCGTGTATTCGTCGATGCGCCGTTCGATCTCGGGGCGGAAATGGCGCAGCAGACCCTGCACCGGCCAGGCGGCACCGTCGCCGAAGGCGCAGATGGTGTGGCCCTCGATCTGCCTGGTGACATCCCAAAGCATGTCGATCTCACGCTTCTGTGCGCGACCTTCCGACATGCGCGTCAGCACGCGCCACATCCAGCCCATGCCTTCCCGGCACGGCGTGCACTGACCGCAACTCTCGTGCTTGTAGAAATAGGAGATGCGCGTCATCGCCCGGACGATGTCGGTCGACTTGTCCATGACGATTACCGCAGCCGTGCCCAGCGCCGACTTCTTGTCGCGGCAGCCATCGAAATCCATCAGCAGCGAGTCGGCCCAGTCCGCGCCGGCCGGCACCAGCGGCATCGACGAACCGCCGGGGATCACGGCAAGCAGATTGTCCCAGCCACCGCGTACACCGCCCGCATGGGTCTCCACCAGTTCGCGCAAGGGAATTCCCATCGCCTCTTCGACGTTGCAGGGGTGCTCGACGTGACCGGAAATGCAGAACAGCTTGGTGCCGGTATTGTTGGGACGGCCGATGCCGGCGAACCAGGCGGCGCCGCGACGCATGATGTCGGGCACCTGCGCGATCGATTCCACGTTATTGACCGTGGTGGGGCAGCCGTAGAGGCCGACATTGGCCGGGAACGGCGGCTTCAGGCGCGGCTGGCCCTTCTTGCCTTCCAGGCTTTCGAGCAGCGCGGTTTCCTCG
>CAZUDR010000666.1:0-1586 GCA_964618715.1 uncultured Undibacter sp.
ACCATGTCGGAGACCGCACGCGGTGCAATATTAGACATGACAGAAATGACACCGTTTGCTCGTATATCAGGTGAAATCATCATAGTGAGAGTTTTTTCATCATCACCGCTGAGTATTTCAAAATCGTCGCCACAAAGTTTGCGTGTTAACTCTGCATTCTTTAAATCACCTGTGGCTTCTTTTACGCAACTCACATTAGGATACTGATGATGCAAAATGGCAAGGTCTGGAGGAAGCAACTGTGTCCCTGTTCTGCCTGGGATTATATATGGGATGACTTGGACTTCGGGAAACCGCTGAGCAATTGGTTCTATATATTCACGGCGAATCTCAAGCGAACTGGGTCCATTATAATAGGGGTCAACGAGCAAGACAGCTTTTATCCCTGCGTTTTGGGCACGTTCTGTGCCTGCAATGGCTTCTTCTGTCGAGTTGCTACCTGTACCCGCTATGGTCAGGCAGCGATTACCTGAGTCTTGGTCCACTTGCTCAATGACTTTGCTGTGCTCCTTCCAAGACAGAGTGGGGCTTTCGCCGGTTGTGCCGACTGCTAGGATACCGGTCACACCGTTTTTTACTTGAAAATCCACTAGTTCCGCTAATCCTTCGTAGTCGACTTGGTGAGTTTGGTTCATGGGGGTTATTAGTGCAGTGTAACAACCATTGAATGATGCCAATTTATATTCCTTCTTTTATTAAGAATCATTCATGGGATCGGTATTTAAGCGTTACGTTTTAATTATTTTTTCTACGAAAAACGGAAAATTAACTGCTTAATATAGAGCCATCAGCATTTATTTCTCTTTTTCCGCAAAGTGCTCTAACGACCGAACATGATAGGCTGTAAAAAAGCCATCACAAGCACCATATAACCTGTGAAAAAAATTAATTGCATCCTGGACATCTGCAGCTGTAGGAATAATTTGAAGATAGTTGTCCAAACGCACAACATCGTCTAATTTCCCCACCTCACGTTTGACTATTAAAAACCGTAGAGTATGCGGACCACATTGGAAAAGGGCAAAGTCTCCATTTTTGCCTGTACCTTTTCTCACATCGATTGTTTTTTTACCTTGTTCAAGCCATTCGAAAACTTCTTTTCGTGCAAATAATAGCGGCAATTTGTTACCCTGAGTGGAGCGTATTAGCTAGAAAATAAAGTTTCAGTAAATAAAAAAATAAAAAATGGAAAAGTAAATTTGGACCCTAAAGAACTGCCTTGCTTAACCTTTGCCTTTTTCTTCTTTGCCAAAGTACTGAGTCCACTTTAGTTTGCGTGCATCGCGTTTAAACTGTAGGCTGCTTTTCTTGCACTTGCTTGAATCGAACCAGAGGATTGAGCCATCGTTCTTAACGAACATCATGCCTGTGCCAGCTGGGAAATCAGCACCACAGAATGAACATTTTCTCGGTTTTGGCATGACACATTTCTCCTAAGTTTAGCGTGTAATTTTCTTTGCTTCTCTTTCGGTTTCTCGCAGCATCAGGATATCTTGAACACGAACAGGTCCTTTAACATTGCGTGTGATGATTCTGCCTTTGTCTTTTCCTTCCATGATACGAACGCGTACTTGTGTGATTTCGCC
>CAZUDR010000667.1:0-1585 GCA_964618715.1 uncultured Undibacter sp.
GCCGCATCTGCTCAATCCGATCAAGACCTGGAAGGACAAGGCCGAGTTCGACCGCACCGCGCGCGCGCTGGTCGGCATGTTCCAGAAGAACTTCACCAAGTTCGAGAACCACGTCACGCCCGACATCAAGGCGGCGGCGCCGGAAGTGAGAATCGCTGCGGAATAAGCTTCGCTGGTTCGCCCAGAGTAGGACGCGCGCCGACGTGCCGGCGAGCTACGGCTCCACCTCTTCGAGCAAAACGAATTCGACGGGCGCCGTCGACATCGCGTTCACGCGGCGAAACGCCTCCTGCATGCGGTCCGACGCAAGAAAGGCTTTGACCTCCTTGACGTCCGATGGTTCGACCTCTCCGACAACGTGAACGCGATTGGGATCGTCGACCCCGCGCGTCAGCCGCCAACGGCCGACCTTTGGCGGAGGGTTGGCCTTGAAAACCTTAAGCCACTCGTCAAAGTCTTTGAGGCGATGAATAGCGACGAATATGGGCATTTGCCACCTCTCTCATTGCGGAATGTAAAGTCGCTTTCGCGCTTCGACGGAAGATCTTCCCCGCTTTGATGCTAACACGAGGTGAGTTTATGTCTATGTTTGCAATGATTATCTGATCCCCTGCTTTCGTGCGGCTGACGTAAAGAGGAAAAGGCGGCCCGCCGGCCGCCCTTTTTATTTGCGCAATGCGCGCTCAGCTTTTCGACTCGGCCAGCTCGCGGCCGATGCGGTTGAAGCGCGCCTTCTGCTCATTGGTGAGCGAGCCGTAGAAATCGTCGAGCGCCGGCTTCACCGTGTTGGCGGCATCGATCATGGCTTGCAGCCGTGCCCCCATCGCCTCCAACCGGCCCGGCGGCGTCAGCGGCGTGTCCTCCGGACAGGCCGCTTGCAGGATCGACACCGCTTTCTGCGTGGCGTCCTCCAACGTGTCGAGCGCTTTCTCCTGAATATCGGTCGGCTTGACCACCTCATCGATCTGCTCGATCGGCAGGTTGGTGAGGCCGGGCTTGGCCTCGGCGCAGGCCTCGCTGTCCGACGGCAGCGCGGCGGTGACCTCGACGCTGCTGCGCAGTTTGCTCGGACCGAGTTCGTTGAAGCGCTCCTTCTGCTCGTCGCTCAACGAATTGTAGAACGCCTCCAGTGGCGGACGCACCGTCTGCACGGCTTCGAGCGTGGCTTGCAGCCGCGCCGTCATCGCGCGCAATCGGCCGGGCGGTGTCAGCGGGAAGGCGTAGCGCGCCGGGCAGGACGTCTTGAACACGTCGGCTGCCTTCTTGGCGGCGTCGCGCACCTCGTCAAGCCATGCCACGCGCCGGTCCGCGCCGTAGAGGTATCCTTCCGGCTTGAGTTCCGAAGCGCCGGACGCGATAATGGTCACACCATGGGATAGATCCCTTGTCTCTCCGCCCTGTTCAATCCTCGTCCTGAAGTTGCCCACAAAGCCATCTACCTGGGTTATCCGAGAATTGAAAAATATCTCGATATCCCTGTGGGAGCTTATCTCTTTCATGAGTCCGGAAAGGTATTCCCGAACCTCCTCTCCCCGCCAGGTCTCATGGACAAAACACGCCTGACCTCCAAGGAAGCCGGTCCTCT
>CAZUDR010000668.1:0-1571 GCA_964618715.1 uncultured Undibacter sp.
ATCGAGGCCACCAGGCACATCGGCACGATCAGGATCACCGCCAGCGGCAACGTCAGGCTCTCGAACTGCGCCGCCAGCACCAGGAACACAAACAACACCCCGAGCGCGAAGGCGAAGATCGCGGTGTTGCCGGCGCGCTTCTGCTGGAAGGCCAGCGTCGTCCATTCGTAGGCAAAGCCCGGCGGCAGTGTCTGCTCCGCCAGCTTCTCCATGATGTCGATGGCCTGGCCCTGGCTGTAGCCGGGCGCCGGCTGGCCGTCGAGCTCGGCGGCCGGATAGAGATTGTAGCGCGGCAGGCGGTACGGACCGGCGATGTCGCGAACGGTGGTGAACGAGCCGAGCGGCACCGTCTCGCCCGAGTTGTTACGCACGCGCAGGCTGAGCACATCCTTCGACTCCAGCCGGTATGGCGCGTCGGCCTGGGCCTGCACACGGAAGGTTCGGCCGAACAGATTGAAGTCGTTCACGTAGACCGAGCCGATATAGACCTGCAGGGCGTTAAACACATCGGGCATGCTGACGCCAAGCAACTGCGCCTTGGTGCGGTCGATGTCGAGATAGAGTTGCGGTGTCTGCGTCTCGAACAGCGAGAAGACGCGGCTGACACCGGGCGACTGCCCGGCCCGCCCCATCATCGCCAGCACAGACTCCCGCAGTGCCTGCGGGCCGGCACCGCTGCGATCTTCCACCATCATGCGGAAGCCGCCGGCGGTACCGATGCCCTGCACCGAAGGCGGCTGGATGACGATCATGAAGGCGTCCTGGATCGCCGACAACTTCCCGAACAGGGCGCCCTGGATTGCTGCCGCCGACTGACGCGGGTCCCTGGCGCGTTTGGCGAAATCGTCGAGCACCAGAAACATCGCGCCGGAGTTCGGTGCATTGGTGAACGTTGCCCCTGAGAACCCGACGACACGGATGGCATGGCCGACGCCGGGTTGCTTGAGCGCAATCTCGGCGGCGCGCTTCATTACAGCGTCGGTACGTTGCAGGGATGATCCCGGTGGCAGCTGCGCCGCCACGATGAGGAAGCCCCGGTCCTGCTGTGGAATGAAACCCTGCGGGGTCTCGCGGAATTCGTTGAGTCCGAAGGCGATCACCCCGGCATAGATCACCAGCATGATGACCGCGAAGCGCACCACGCGGTCGGCGAGCCAGCCATAGCCACGTCCGACCCGGTCGAAGCCCCAGTTGAAGGCGCGGAAGAAGGCGCGGACCGGCCAGCCCCACCAGTGCACGCGGCTCTGCTGGTCGTGGCCCTTGAGCAGCAGCGCGCACATCGCCGGCGAGAGGGTCAGGGACACGATCAGCGAGATCACCGTGGAGCCTGCAATTGTCAGTGCGAACTGACGGTAGAACTGTCCGGAGATGCCGGTGATGAAGGCCGAAGGCACGAATACCGCGGTCAGCACCAGCGCGATAGCGATCAGCGCGGCACCGACCTCGTCCATGCTCTTGCGTGCGGCGTCGCGCGGACTCAGTCCCCTGGCGATGTTGCGCTCGACGTTTTCCACCACGACGATCGCATCGTCGACCACGATGCCGATCGCCAGCACCAGGCCGAACAGGGA
>CAZUDR010000669.1:0-1567 GCA_964618715.1 uncultured Undibacter sp.
CTGCCACGCTCTATAACGGCACTACCAATATTCCGTTGACTTCAACAGGCAACAACTACTGGTTCTGGAGACCTGGCTCATCAACTGTATCTCAAGGAGGTTCCACTGATTACGGAGCAACATACGACGGTCATAACGGCTACTCAATGAACGTATCAGTCGCAGGCACACCGGGTTCAATTCGATGGATTGAGCCAGAGGAGTACGTGATAACCGGCGCAAATGGTCAAAACGACGCTAGAGGGACAGTTCAAGGCTATATGAGGGCTTACAGCCTCAAGGCACCAACCTGGGGCCAAACACTGTGGACCACCACTTTCACGCCACCCGAAGCAACAGACGATTACCCCAACAACACCGCAGGCGGAGGAGTAACATTGCATAGAGTAGACGCCGCATCTGACACATTCTATTTCCAAGAACCCGTGACCGGGAAACAATGGGTTTACAGCCTCTCAACAGGACAGCAACTGTGGACGAATACAGTAGAGTCAGATTGGTCCTTCTATGGCACAGCGCTTTATTTCCATAACGGCAAAGCCTACACCGTAGGTCCAAGCGGTGGGCCTACGGAGGAGTGCGCCTGGGGAATAATATCCTGCTTTAACGCTACGACAGGTGAATTCTACTGGAACTGGACAGCCCCAGACATTGGCTACCTTGAAACAGAGGGTTCAACATACACGCCACTCAACCTACAGTTCTGGGTTGACGATCCGTATACGGGGCACACCTACATGTACGTGGATGGATCGACGCCATGGGCTGGTCAAACTGCGCCGATTAGACGGGATAGCGCACTCTTCTGCATAGACTGTGACACAGGCCAGATGGCGTGGCGACTGCAGGCTTATCCAAACCCCGAAGGAGGATGTAAAGTAGTAATCTCCGATAGCCGCATTATATACCTTGACGCCCACGATGACAACATCTACTGCCTAGGCAAAGGACCAAGTGCTACAACAGTCAAAGTATCACCAGAGATTTCAGTGCATGGAGATAGCATAATGATTGCTGGAACGGTAACTGATCAGTCAACAGGTGGCAGAACCAACACCGCTGGCAGCTTGGACTTTACACTCAAGGGTACACCAGCAATATCTGATGAAGCCATGAGCGCCTGGATGGAATACATGTTCATGCAAAGACCAATGCCCGAAGACGCTAAAGGCGTAGAAGTTATATTTGAGACGCTTGATCCCAACGGCAACTTCTACACAATAGGCAACACCACAAGCGACATTACAGGTCAATTCGCTATGCCATTTACACCAGAAGTTCCCGGCATGTACACTATCATCGCTACGTTCAAAGGTTCTAATGCGTATGGCGGTTCATTCGCACATACATACATTAACGTTGATGAAGCGCCACAGGCTTCGCCGACACCGACTCCTCCACCACCAGCAATGACTGACACCTACGTGATTGGCTTCGGAACAGCAGCTCTCATCGCAATCATCGTGATTGGCGTAATCCTAATACTGCTCAGAAAACGATAAACATTGCAACAAGAAAAAAACAATCTCCCCCTCTTTTTTCAGGGTCAAACACAAAATAGGCAGGA
>CAZUDR010000670.1:0-1566 GCA_964618715.1 uncultured Undibacter sp.
CCTGGAGGCCTTCTTGGCCTGATCGTAGGACAGGATGTTGGAGATCGAGCCACCAGCGGCCGGCAGGATACCGGTAAAAACGCCGATTAGCGAGGATCGGATCAGGTTGACATAGCGCGCGAGCACGGTGCGGAGCGCCTGGCGGTGCTCGATACGGACCGCCGTGGCGCCTTTTGGCATCAGCGCTTCGCGCGCCTTGGCCGGATCCTGCACGTCACTCAGCAACTGGCTGAAGGCAAACAGGCCGACCAGCACCGGCAGAAATGCAAAGCCCTGCTCCAGCGCCACGGAGCCGAAGGCGAAGCGCTCGACGCCGTTGATCTCGTCGGTACCGATGGTCGCAACCAGCAATCCGAGGCAGCCGGCGATGACGCCTTTGACGATGTTGTCGCCGGCCAGGCTGGCCGTGATGGTGAGCGCGAACAGTACCAGGGAAAAATAATCCCACGGCCCGAACTCGAGGCCGATCTTCGCCAATTGCGGCGCCACGGTCATCAGCAGAACAGCGCTGATGATGCCGCCGAAAAACGAGGCCCAGACGCCGATGCCGAGGGCCAGTCCGGGCAGGCCTTTGCGCGCCATTGGAAAGCCGTCGAAAGTCGTTGCTACCGACGACGGCGTGCCGGGGATGCCGGTCAGGATGCCGGCCATCAGTCCGCCGGACAGGCCACCGACATAGACGCCGATCATGGTCGCCAGGCCCTGCACGGCGGTCATGCCGAAGGTGAACGGCAGCGTCAGCACCACGGCCATGGTGATGGTGAAGCCGGGAATGGCGCCGGCGATCAGCCCGGCCGCCACGCCGACGATCATCAGTACTACCGTCTTGAAGGCAGCGAGTTCGACGAGCGCGGCGATGATGTTGTCGATGACCATGACGGAGCCGCGCGCCTCACGAGAACCGGAAGATCATGCCCTCGGGCAGGATCACATGCAGCGCGAAGGTGAACACCGCCCACATGGCGCCGACTGTGCCGAGCGCGATCGCCGCATGCAGCGCCAGGCTCTTGACGTCGCGATCGCCGAGCACGGTCAGCAAGACGAAAACGAACAGCACGCCGCCGATCAGCATGCCCAAATAGGGCAATGTCCAGAGAAAGACTCCGAAAATAACAAAGCACCAGATCGGATTGCGATAGGCGGCGTAAAATCCGGCCAATCCACCGGTCGACAGCGGCGCTTCGCCGCCCGTTTCCGGTGCTGTGCGGCGCAGCGAGGCGATCAAATGGACGGCGGTGAAAGCTGCCAGCATCACGATCACGATGCGCGGCCATACCTCCGAGCCGATGGTGACGTAGCTGGTCGTGCGGATGGTAAAGGTCGCTGCGTAGAAGACCCCGCTGAGCAGCAGCAGGAGGACCGCGACGACAGCTTCGCGATTGATGCGCAAGGCGCTTCGCCCGTGCTGATGAAATTCGGGAGCGGCGCCCGCCGGAGCCATGCGACCCCGGCGGGCCAATCAGGTGGCGACTAGTTGCCCTTGTACATGCCGACCGTCGTCGCGATCCTTTTCCATTGCTTGAAGGTATTTGACCAGTACGACGTGGCGCCGCCGGGGTCGCGGAA
>CAZUDR010000671.1:0-1563 GCA_964618715.1 uncultured Undibacter sp.
TGGTCCTCACGGCTCGGCGTCTATCTCGAGCGCGCCGACAACACCGCGCGCATCCTGGACGTCAAATACCACCTGCTGCTGCCGGAGCACGCCCGCATCGGCGGTCCGCTCGATTATTTCCAGTGGGCGGCGATCCTGCGCTCGGTCTCCGCGCTGACCGCCTATCACTGGGTCTACCGCGAGAGCCTCAAGCCATGGCTCATTGCGGATCTGCTCATCCTGCGCGAGGAGATGCCGCGCTCGCTCGCGTCGTGCTACGAGGCGATCGTGCGCAATCTCGACCAGATCGCCGGCGCCTATGGACGCCAGGGGCCCGCCCAGCGCCAGGCCCGCGGCATCCGCATCCGCTTGCAGAACAGCCGTATGGACGGCATCTTTCAGCGCGGCCTGCACGAATTCATTGGCGATTTCATCACAGAAAACAACAAGGTCGGCAACGCCATTACCCAGCAATTCCTGCTATGAGCGGCGCGCCATCCCGTGCCGGGTTATGCCAGGAACCCCGTGAACAGCGTCAGGGACCATGCGGATTCGCATTTCGCACGCAACCGTCTACCACTACGGGACGCCGCCCAGCGGCGTGACCCAGCTGTTGCGCAAGACCCCGCGCAATTTTGACGGCCAGTATGTGCTCAATTGGCGCCTCGATCTTTCGCAGGATTGCCAGTTGCACCAGCACGAGGATGCCTTCGGCAACATCACCCATTCCTTTACTGCAGAGGGCCCCTTCAACGAGCTGTCCGTCGGGGTCGAGGGTGAAGTCGACACGCAGGATACCAGCGGTGTGATCAACGGCGCGCTCGAACGCTTTCCGCCCGGCCTCTATCTGCGCGACACACCGCTCACACAGGCGGACGAGGCCATCGTCGAGTTCGCCGAAGGCGCCAGGGCCTCCAATGGCAAGGACCGGCTGGCCCTGCTGCATCACATGCTCGGCACGCTCAATGCCGAGATGACCTTCGACACCGATCCGACCCACGTCGCCACCACCGCTGCGGAGGCGTTCAAGCTGCGGCGCGGCGTCTGCCAGGACATCACGCATATCTTCATCTCGGCGGCGCGCCGGCTCGGCATTCCGGCGCGCTATGTGAGCGGTCATTTCTATCGCGCCGACGGCGTCGTCGAGCAGGAAGCCGGCCATGCCTGGGCGGAGGTCCATATCGAGGATCTCGGCTGGGTCGGCTTTGATGCGACCAACGGCATCTGCACCACCGACGCCCATGTCCGCGTCGCCGTCGCCCTCGACTATCTCGGCGCTGCACCCGTTCGTGGTGCCCGATTTGGCGGCGGCGGCGAGACCCTGAAGGTCACCGTGCACGTCGACCAGGCCGGGCGGCAGACGCAAAGCTAGATTGCCCGCCGTGCCTGCGCCCCGCTATAACCCTCCGCCCAAGCCTTCGGAAAGCCACCTCGTCCCATGACCTATTGTTGCGGAATCCTCGTGCGGGACGGCCTGGTCATGCTCGACGCCGATAACCCGGGCGGCGACGGATTCGTCCTTCAGGCCATAGAAGACGGGCGTAATTGGCTCGTCATCGGCGGCAGCCTTGATCGCGGAACCCT
>CAZUDR010000672.1:0-1561 GCA_964618715.1 uncultured Undibacter sp.
CTGCATCCGCTTCGCCACCGAAGTCGCCGGCGTGCCGGAGCTCGGCGCCATCGGGCGCGGCGAGGACATGGAGATCACCACTTACCTCGAGCAGGCCATGACCTCGGAATTGCAGAGCAACGTGGTTGATCTCTGCCCGGTCGGCGCGCTCACCAGCAAGCCCTACGCGTTTTCGGCGCGGCCCTGGGAACTGAGCAAGACCCAGTCGATCGACGTCATGGATGCGCTCGGCTCCGCCATCCGCATCGATACCCGTGGCCGCGAGGTCATGCGCATCCTGCCCCGCACCAATGACGAGGTGAACGAGGACTGGATTTCGGACAAGACGCGCCATGTGGTCGATGGCCTGCGCACGCAGCGTCTGGACCAGCCCTATATCCGCGCCCAGGGCCGGCTGCGGCCGGCGTCCTGGCAGGAGGCCTTCGCGGCCATCGCCGGGAAATTGAAGGACACAACGGGCGAGCGCGTCGGCGGCATTGCCGGTGATCTGGCCGGCGTCGAGGAAATGTATGCGTTGAAGGACCTGATCACGCGTCTTGGCAGCGCCAGCATTGATGCCCGCCAGGACGGTTCCGCGCTGCACCCGGGCTGGGGTCGCGCCGGCTATCTGTTCAACGCGACCATCGCCGGCATCGAGCGCGCCGATGCGCTGCTTGTTGTTGGCTCAAATCCCCGTCGCGAGTCGCCGGTGCTCAACGCCCGGATCCGCAAGCGCTGGCGCCAGGGACCGTTCCCTGTCGGGCTGATCGGCGAGAAGGCGGATCTCACCTATGCCTGCGAATACCTCGGCGCCGGTGCGGAGACGCTTGCCGGGCTTGCCGGGAGCCAGTTTGCCGAGACGCTGAAAGCGGCCGAGCATCCGCTCATTATCCTCGGCGCCGGGGCGCTGGCGCGGTCCGACGGTGCCGCCATTGCCTCCCTCGCTGCCAAAGCCGCGCTCGACGTCGGCGCGGTCAAGGATGGCTGGAACGGATTTTCAGTGCTGCACACGGCTGCGTCACGCGTCGGCGCGCTTGATCTCGGCATGGTGCCGGGCGAGGGCGGCAAGACGGCGGCCCAGATGGCCACGGCGGACGGCGTCGATGTCCTGTTCCTGCTCGGCGCCGACGAGATCGAGATCGACCCCGGCGCCTTCGTCGTCTATGTCGGCAGTCATGGTGATCGCGGCGCCCACCGCGCCGACGTTATCCTGCCCGGCGCCGCCTATCCCGAAAAATCGGCGATCTACGTCAATACCGAAGGGCGGGCGCAGATGGCGACGCGCGCCGCCTTCCCGCCCGGCGATGCGCGCGAGGACTGGGCGATCCTGCGCGCGCTGTCCGATGTGCTTGGCGTGAAGCTGCCCTACGACTCGCTGTCCCAGTTGCGCCAGCTGATGTTTGCCGCCCATCCGCATCTGAAGCGTCTCGACCAGATCGCGCCCGGTGATCCGGCCGACGTCGAAAAACTCGCCAAACTCGGCGGCACGCCGGACAAGGCGCCGCTCGTTTCGTCGGTGCCCGATTTCTATCTCACCAATCCGGTCGCGCGGGCCTCCGCGGTGATGGCCGAATGCTCGGCG
>CAZUDR010000673.1:246-1547 GCA_964618715.1 uncultured Undibacter sp.
CGAGCAACTCGGCGCCGATAATGATCGGGGCTAAGCATTGCACCGAAGCCGCGGATTCCAGCTTCGGCTGGAGTGGTAGGAGAGCGTTGCTGTCGGCGTTGAAGCGGTACCGTAAGGAGCCGTGAAGCGGCAGCAAGTGAGAATGCCGGTATGAGTAACGATAAAGCAGGTGAAAATCCTGCTCGCCGAAAGCCTAAGGTTTCCTGGGGAAGGTAAATCCGCCCAGGGTTAGCCGGTGCCTTAGTCGAGGCCGAAAGGCGTAGACGATGGACAGCAGGTCAACATTCCTGCGCCACCGACGTGGACCGATGGAGGGACGGCGTTTGTAGGGTGAGCGGTACGATTAGAAATGTCCGTGGCCGTGCGGAAGGTGAGGGATAGGCAAATCCGCCCTCGTAAGCCAACCGTTCGGACCGATCGCATTTATGTTCGAGAAGTCATCCGAAAGACGTCCAAGAAAAGCTCCTAAGGGTTGAAGCGTTGGTGACCGTACTAAAACTGACACAGGTAGGCGAGACGAGAAGTCTAAGGCGCTCGGGAGAACACTGGTTAAGGAACTCTGCAAATTGACCCCGTAAGTTCGCAATAAGGGGTGCCTCCGGAGGTTCACGCTTCTGGAGGTCTCAGTAAATCGGCTTCAGCGACTGTTTATCAAAAACACAGGACTCTGCTAACTCGCAAGAGGATGTATAGAGTCTGACGCCTGCCCGGTGCCGGTAGGTTAAGGAAGAGGGTTAGCCTTCGGGCGAAGCTCGCGACCGAAGCCCCGGTAAACGGCGGCCGTAACTATGACGGTCCTAAGGTAGCGAAGTTCCTTGTCGGGTAAGTTCCGACCTGCATGAAAGGCGTAACGACAGAAGCACTGTCTCAACCAGTGACCCGGTGAAATTGTAGTCGTGGTGAAGATGCCACGTTCCCGCAGCTAGACGGAAAGACCCCATGAACCTTCACTGCAGGCTGATATTGGGTTGAGGTATGTTCTGTGTAGGATAGGTGGGAGGCGTCGATCTGGGCACGCCAGTGTCCAGGGAGCCATCCTTGAAATACCACCCTGAATATACTTTAGTTCTAACTCCGATTCCCGTGAATCCGGGCGGAGGACATTTTCAGTTGGGCAGTTTGACTGGGGCGGTCTCCTCCAAAAAGGTAACGGAGGAGTCCAAAGGTACCCTCAGCCTGGTTGGCAATCAGGCTTCGAGCGCAAAGGTAGAAGGGTGCTTAACTGTGAGACTCATCAGTCGAACAGATACGAAAGTAGGGCTTAGTGATCCGGTGGTCCCGTGTGGAAGGGCCATCGCTCA
>CAZUDR010000674.1:0-1546 GCA_964618715.1 uncultured Undibacter sp.
GACGGGCCAGCTGGTTGCGAAGCAGCTCGAAAACCGCCTGCTCTACGCTCCCGTATTGGAAAACATCAAGGTCGAGAACTGCTATCCTGCACCGGGTTGCGGCCGCGATGTACAAAACGGCAAGTTCTTTTTCGAGCGCATTCCGGACGTTTCTCGGCGACGCCTCGAAGAGTTTCTCGAGGACCCGACATATTTCGCCGATCAGATCCGGGCGTGCCTTAAAGAAGGGCCGAAAAGCCCGCAAAAGAACAAAGAGGTTGATAAAGACAAAGGCTACGACCTGTGGATTCGCACTGGCATGGTCGACCTGTCAGACTATGTCTCAGAACTCGAGACACTAGAAGATGCGGCCGGGGACACCGAGTTGTCTGAGATGTTCCTTACAGTCACGTTGTGCAACCAGCGGATTATCAAAATCGCAGAGCCGATGCTTGATTGCAAGGAATTTCCCTACCGGATGCTTCTGTGGGAACCTCGCGACGACTCCTGGGCTGGGATCGGTATTCCGGAACAGATCGAGACGCCGCAACGAGGGCTGAATGGGGCCGTTCGCGCCTTGATGGACAACATGGGGTACTCGGTCGGCCCGCAGGTTCTCGAGGTCGAAGACCTGATCGAACCCAAAGAGGGCGACGATTACCAGATGCGTCCCTACAAGCACTGGATTGCTAAGACTGGCATTCCTGGCTCGGGCCAGCTTGATGATCCGTCGAAGGCAATGACATTTTTGCAGTTCCCAAACTACCTAAATGAAATCATGCCAGTTATCCAATACTGGCTGAAGATGGCCGAGGACACTACAGGACTTCCGCTGCTCCTCCAAGGCCAAGCGTCGACTGATGCGGTCGGCGTCAGCCAGCAACTCATGAACAATGCCTCGACGAATCTGCGCCTCATCGTTAAAGCCTGGGACGATTGTGTATGCAAACCGAATATCGAAGATTTGTACGAGTGGTGCCAGCTGTATGGGCCGGAGACGGCAAAGGGAGATGCGAAGGCAATTCCGCTTGGGTCCAGTACATTACTCGTGAAGGAGCTACAGATGCAAGCGATGTTGCAAGTACTCGATCGAGCGGTACAGCCAATCTACGGGTTGTCCCCCAAGCGCATCATGACCGGGTTCTTGGAAGGGTTCCAAATCGACGCTGAGAACTATCGGCCCGACGAACAGGAGATGCAGCAGCTCCAGGCCGCGGCGAATCAGCCAGATCCACGAGTGGAAAGCGCCCAGATTCAGGCGCAGGCCCAAACAGTCATTGCACAGATCAAGGACGCGACGGATCGGCTGAAGATTGCAATCGATGCCCAGGCGAAAGCGTTGCAAGTACAACAGGCTTCTGACGCCGTGGACACGCAAGCGTCGGCGAACATTGCGCAGGAGACTCTCAAGCAACAGGGCGAGCATGAGCGGAAGGGTGCTGAACTCGCGGCCGCGCCACCGACCACGAAACCCAACGGTGAGGCTAAGCCTGAAGAGCCGCCTATGGATGTGGATAAGGCGCTGAATACGCTGGGGTTGCAATGAGTTGCGGCAGTAAAAAATTCG
>CAZUDR010000675.1:0-1545 GCA_964618715.1 uncultured Undibacter sp.
GCAGTTCTTCCAGCGGGATCTCGCCAAGCCGGCGCGCCAGCGTCTCCAGGTCGGCAGCCAGCCGGGCGAAACTGGCCGACCGTTCGTAACGGCGCTCGTCCATGTACAGCGCCCGGTTCACCTCGAGCTGAATGGCGTGCAGGCCGGCAGCCGGATTGCCGTAGTGCTCGGTGATGAAGCCGCCGGCATAGGGCTTGTTGCGGCTGACGCTGTAGCCCAGGTCGCGCAGGGTGCGTTCGGCCGTCTCCGCCACGACCGGCACGCAGCTGGTGCCGTAGCGGTCGCCGAGGACGAATTCCGGCCGCGGCCGCTCGTCCCGGTGGCCGGCGGTCGACGGCATGGAATGACAGTCGACCAGCACGGCAGCGCCGAAATCCCGGTGCAGGGCCGTGAACAGCCGCCGCAGCGCGCGATGATAGGGCTTGTACAGCCCCTCGATCCGCCGCAGGGCGTCCTCCACCGGGATGCGCTGGTCGTAGATTTCCTGGGCGTCGCCGACCACGCGCGCCACCGTGCCCAGCCCGCCTGCCACCCGCATCGAGCGGGTATTGGCGAACGAGGGCAGGCGGCCTTCGAACATGCGGGGATCGAGCTCGTAGGGCTCGCGGTTCACGTCGATAAAACACCGCGGGAAATGCGCGCGCATCAGCGGATAGCCGTGGCCGACCACGCCGGCGATCAGTTCGTCGACGAAGCTGTCCTCGGAACGCCGCAGCGCCGCGATGTCGAGACGCGACACGGAGAGAAAGTCGCGCGGATAGACCGCGCCCGAATGCGGCGAGTTGAACAGGACCGGCCCGCGGCAGGCGGCCGGCTCGAGGACCTCATAGGGCGGGTCAAGCTCGTCGCGGATGACACTCATGGGTCTGCGTCACTCAGTGGCGGCCGGCGGCCGGTTTTGGGGCTGGGGCGCCGTCAATCCGCCCTTTATACTGTCTATTGTCCATCCGGCGATGGACAAAGCCAAGCGGTGGTTTGGGTTCACCCGTTATTTACCCGCCATAAGTCTTATAGGGCGGGCGGGCGCGCCCGTCCGGGTGTCCCGGAACGGGGCGAAAGTGGTGGCGTGAGTGGGTATGTCGAAAATCCTCCTGGCTGAAGACGATACGGATATGCGGCGATTCCTCGTCAAGGCGCTGCAAAACGCCGGATTCGAGGTCACCTCCTACGACAACGGGCTGTCCGCCTATCAACGGCTGCGCGAGGAGCCGTTCGAGATGCTGCTGACCGACATCGTCATGCCGGAGATGGATGGCATCGAGCTGGCGCGGCGGGCGGCGGAACTCGATCCCGACATCAAGATCATGTTCATCACCGGCTTTGCCGCGGTCGCGCTCAATCCCGATTCCACCGCGCCCAAGCAGGCCAAGGTGCTCAGCAAGCCGATCCACCTGCGCCAGCTGGTGGACGAAGTGCAGAAGATGCTGGCGGCCGCCTGAGCCGCCGCCGTCTTGCCTCCCCTGTGGGGAGCCGATAGATAGCCCCTGCAACGGGCGCGTAGCTCAGCGGAAGAGCACTACCTTGACATGGTAGGGGTCACAGGTT
>CAZUDR010000676.1:0-1527 GCA_964618715.1 uncultured Undibacter sp.
GCACCAATGATGATTACCGTGAATTTGTCGATGCGCTCGTCGGCGCCAAGGTGATACCCGATGCCAGCTATATCTGGTGGGCCTTGCGACCATCGATGGTCAATCCGACGCTGGAACTGCGCGTCGCCGACAGTTGCAGCCGGCTCGATGACGCGGTGGCGATCGCCGCACTCTTCCGCTGCCTGGTGCGCGCCCTCGACCGCAACCGCGACATCAATGCCGGCTTCGACCGGGTCGGCCGCGCCATCAGCAAGGAGAACAAGTGGCATGCCCAGCGGTACGGTATCGGCGCCATATTTGTTGATCCGTTCACCCGCGCGCCCCTGACAATCCGCCAGTGGCTTGACCAGGTCCGCGATCTGGTCGCCGATGACATTGCCGCCTTCGATTGTGCGGGCGAGATCAAGCGTCTCGACGGCATTCTCGCCGAGGGAACAAGCGCCGACCGTCAGGTCGACATCTACGCACGCGCCCGGGCGGGCGGGCGGCGGCGGCTGTCGGCCATCAAGGATGTGATCGACTGGGTCGCCGGCGAGACCATGGCGGCGAGCAGCCAGCCTCTCAAGGCCGCCTAGACCGGCACCTCCCGGCGGGCTTCCCCTTGCCGTCGGCGGCTTTTATAAAGCGCGCACGCCTTTCATGAACGCCGTGTCCGGGCCGACGGTCCGTCAGGCCCGATCCCTCCAATGACCCCCCAATGAGCCAGATCATCCACATCCTCAACGGCCCCAACATGAACCTGCTTGGCACCCGTGAGCCGGAGAAATACGGCCGCGCGACGCTGGCCGACGTGGAAAAGCTCTGCCGCGACACCGCCGCCCGCTTTGGCATCGACATCGTGTTCCGTCAGTCCAACGTCGAGGGCGAGCTGGTCAACTGGATCCAGGAGGCAAGCAGCAAGGGTGCTGCGGGGCTGCTGATCAACCCGGCCGGCTACACGACGACCTCGATCGCCATTCTCGATGCACTGCTCGCCACCAGCATTCCGGTGATCGAAGTGCACATGACCAATATCCACGCGCGCGAGAGCTTCCGGCAGAACTCCTACGTGTCGAAGGCAGCCAAGGCCGTAATCGCCGGCTTCGGCCCGGACAGCTATGTGCTGGCCATCATCGGATTGGCGCGCCTTGTCGGCGCGAAGGAGAAACGCTAGCGCGCGATCCCGAAAAGTGGGAAACCGGCTTTCGGGATCATGCGATACGAAAATCCAGGGCAGGCTGAATGGCAAAGGCGCCGAAATCTCCCGTGGTCGACCGAGAGCTGATTCAGGAGCTGACCAGGCTCCTTGATGAAACCGGGCTGACCGAGATCGAGATCGAGCAGGACGGTCAGCGCATTCGTGTCGCCCGCAGCCCTGCGCCCGTGGCGGTGCCGGCGCCGCTGCCCGTGAAGGCGCCGCCACCGCAACCGGTCGGTGAGTCGGCCGCCGCCTCCCTCGACCCCGCCAGGCATCCGGGCGTGGTCACCTCGCCCATGGTCGGCACCGCCTATGCTGCGCCCGAACCCGGCGCCAAACCGTTCATCGAC
>CAZUDR010000677.1:0-1526 GCA_964618715.1 uncultured Undibacter sp.
TTGCTAACGTGCCCCGTACCATTCTTTGCAGGAATAATGCGCCGTTAGTCGGTTTAGCCCTGCGGCTTCTGGTCTCGGGCCGAACGGCCGAAGTGGCTGGGCAGGACATCGGCAAAGGACTCATCTCCCTCACCAAGCGGATCACCAAACGCAACCTCAAATCCCACGAGTTCCTTGACCGACTACAGAAATGGGCCGACCGCGAAATCTCTCGCAAGCCCCGCTCCAAGCCTCGCGTCCAGGACAAAGTAGCCGCGCTAACTGCGTTAGCCGGCCACCACAAAGATCTTGGGGGCATCCAAAAACATCTAGAAAAGCTCTATCCCAATCCAGCCGACCGAAGCTATCACCCGGCCGAGTTTCACCTCTCCACAATCCACAAAGCCAAAGGTCGCGAGTGGCCGGATGTGTTGTTCCTGGACCCCCAGTTGCTCCCATCAAAATACGCCACTCAGGAATGGGAGCAAACCCAAGAAGCCAACCTTGCCTACGTTGGCGTCACGCGTGCGCAGCAGACACTGACATACTGCGCCAGCGAGAACATCAGAGGTTAACATGTACGAACTCATCGAAGTCGATCTTGCCGGAAACTCCTATACAATCGGCACACACGAGTCGTTTGGGCACATTTGTGCACAGACTGCGCTTTTCAAGCGGGCAAGGCCAAGGTATGTTTACCTGATCGTGAATCCCGATCGCATGGACAACCGCTGTCCCTCCGGTTTAACTGAGGAGGAGCAGGAGTTGCTCCCCTGAAGCAACACGATTGGCACGAACCCAACCATACATACACAGGCTACTTCTCATGCCCCTCCCTCAAAACACCATCTCGCCTCAAGTCGAACACACCCTAATCGAACTCTTCGATGCGGTGCTCGATTCCGAAACCGGCGTCATTCTCTACAAGTGCACTCGTGGCCAGGCCAACTACCTCATCAAATGGGCCGGCTTCCTTCGTGACTCGTCAGCCGTTGCTTCCGTCGAGCTCTACGAAGAAACCCACCCGCTGTTCGGCCTTGGCTCCTACTGGAACCTCGCCTGGACCGCTACCGACAACGGCTTACTTGTCCGACGGGTAGAAACTCCGGTCCTATCCGCCGCCCAAGTCCTCGTCCGCGCTGCCACAACGCAGCGTTCGACCCAGATCGAAATGGGTTCTCCCAAAGAAGCCCAACGATTTGTCAATGCCATGAACGCAAGCCGCGCCGCGCTAATCCGTAAAGGCGTTAGCGAAGATGCCCTAGCGCGCGTTCACATTGATCGGGATGGCGCCCAAATAATCCTACAAACAACCCGGACCCGTGTTCGCCAGCGAATCCTAGAAGTAACCGACGAAAAAGAAGCGTCCAAACCGCTACCCGAAGAATTTGACGAGGACCGTTGACATCCAATATCGATACACATATAATACGCACATGGACCGGCCCCGCATGACCCTTGCACTGCCAGTCCAGCAAGTGAAGCCGACAGCACGTAAACCTGCCGGGGACTGGCCCGCCTTACGGGCCACCAATGGGTGATGCTTG
>CAZUDR010000678.1:0-1524 GCA_964618715.1 uncultured Undibacter sp.
CAATCACGCAGGCGCCCTTCTGGTGCGCGGTGATCATCACCCGGTAGGCCTCGCTTTCAGTCATGCGGAATACAGCCATCAGCACCAGCACGACGAACTCGCGCGGCGTGTAGTCATCGTTGAGCAGGATGACCTTCCACAGCTTGGGCCGCTGCGTCTTCGGCCTGGTTTTGGTGCGCGGCTTGACGTCGGTCTGCTGGCTCATCAGTAGACCCTTTTGCTGTCGGCCGTGCCATTGTCACCGCCAGGCGCCGCGCCCGCAAGGCTTGACGCACACACCGGCACGGCGACAAAGGCGACTGCCACCTCATCCAGACGGAGCCGCGCCCATGCTCTACCTTGCCGTCAAGGCCGCCTTGTCCGGCGTCATCATCGCCGTCGTCTCCGAAGTCGCCCGCCGCCAGCCGGCGCTGGGCGCGCTCATCGTCTCGCTGCCGCTGGTGTCCATCCTCGGCATTCTCTGGCTCTGGCACGATACCGGCGATGCCGAGCGCATCGCCGCGCACGCGCAGGCGACGTTCTGGTACGTGCTGCCGACGCTGCCGATGTTTCTGCTGGTGCCTGCGCTGTTGCGCGGCGGCATGAATTTCTGGGCGGCGCTCGGCGCCGGCTGCGCGCTCACGATCGTGCTCTATCTCGTGATGATCTGGATCCTGGCGCGGTTCGGCATCGCGTTGTGACCGGGCGCCGCATGGAACCCGACATCGATATGTCAGTCTTGCTGCTTCACTCCCTTCGGCAGCGCGCCAGCATTTTCCATCGACGCATGGTTCCGGCCGCGAACAATGTGTCGTGTACGGCACCATGCGGAGGCGACAAGGAGCCGGCCCGGCGCACCCTGACCCACAGCCGAGAGCAGACGTGGCGAACGACAGCGCGCGCCGGCTCCTTCCGTCGCTCCCGCCGGACCCTTATTTCACGCCGCCAGGCCGAGAAAATCGCGCAGTGCGTTGGCGGTTTCCTCAACCTCCTTGTCGGCGACCGGCAGCGGAATCGCCTCGTCTTCACCGGCGCGCAGCATCAGTTGCTGCATTTCGGCGCCGGACGCCGCGTCCTTCAGATGCGCCACGTCGACGCCGTGGATTTGCGACAGCGGCATTTCCTGCGGCTTGCGATTGAACATCAGCGTGCGCCGCTCGATACGCGCCTGTCCGGCCTGCTTGTCAAGAACAAGCGTCAGCGAATTGAGGCCGCCGCCGGCCTCCACGATCATGCGGTTGGCGGTGTGTTCGACGATTGCCATGAGCGGTCTCCCCTGCTCACAGTGCAACGTACGGTGCATGTTAGCCGGCTGCGCCTTTTCCTGCACGTCCGCGATGGCACAGGCGCTGCGTCCTATCGCCGCCTGAACGCCGGGGCGCCTTTACCCCGTAGCGGTCCGCCGCCCCGACGGGCCGTCACACGGCGGTGAGAAATGCACGCTTGACGAATCAGCGTTCATGTCGCATTGCGGCAATCGAATTTGGTCACGCGGGCCGGCGGCGTTGTGTGGGGGCCGACCCGTTCCGATGTTCCTCCCGCGTG